>JAFKJZ010000591.1 GCA_017305815.1 Hyphomicrobiales bacterium | reverse complement strand
ATGGCGTCACGATCTTCATCTCCACCCATTTCATGAACGAGGCGGCGCGCTGCGACCGCATCTCGCTCATGCATGCCGGCAAGGTGTTCGCCGTCGGCGCGCCGCAGGAACTCGCCGAGCAGCGCGGCAAGGCGACGCTGGAGGAGGCATTCGTCTCCTATCTGAAGGAGGCGTCCGGCATTCCCGAGGAGGCGCCCGTCGCGACCGAGGCGGAGACCGCCGCGCTCGAGGCGGCGACGACTTCCCCGCACGCCGCCGCGACCCGGCCGCGTCGCTTCGATCCCGGCCGCCTCTGGGCCTATGCGCGCCGCGAGACGATGGAACTGCTGCGCGACAAGATCCGTCTCGGCTTCGCGCTGTTGGGCCCTGTCCTGCTGATGATCACCTTCGGCTATGGCATCTCCTTCGACGTCGAGAATCTGAGCTTCGCCGTCTACGATCAGGACAGGACCCCGGAGAGCCGTCAATTGATGGAGAACTTCTCCGCATCGCGCTATTTCAGCGAACAGCCGGAAATCACCTCCGAGAGCGACCTGCAGGACCGGCTGAAGAGTGGCGAGGTCAATATCGCGATCGAGATTCCATCCGGCTTCGGGCGCGACCTCCGGGGCAGCCGCCAGCCCGAGGTGGCGGTGACGGTCGATGGCAGCATGCCCTTCCGCGCCGAGACCGCGCGCGGCTACGTCACCGGCCTCGCCGCCGAATATGCCGCCGAGGTCGCCGCGCAGACGGGCCAGTCGGTGCCGGACGTCTCGGTCGAGACGCGGTTCCGCTACAATCAGGCCTTCAAGAGCGTCAACGCCATGGTGCCGAGCGTGATCATGCTGATGCTGGTGCTGATCCCGGCGATCATGTCGGCGATCGGCATCGTGCGCGAGAAGGAGACCGGCTCGATCGCCAACTTCTACTCGACGCCGATCAGCAAGGCCGAATTTCTGCTCGGCAAGCAATTGCCCTATATCGGCGTCGCGCTGGTGAGCGCGGTGGTGCTCTTCCTGCTGACGCTGTTCCTGTTCCAGCTGCCGTTGAAGGGCTCGCTCAGCCTGTTCGCGGTAGCGACGCTGCTCTATGTCACGGCGACGACGGGCTTCGGCCAGCTCGTCTCCACCTTCACCCGTTCGCAGGTGGCGGCGGTGGTGGCGACCGCGATCATCTCGATCATCCCGGCGGTCAATTTCTCGGGCCTGATCATCCCGGTCTCGTCGTTGACGGGCGGCGGCCGCGCCTTCGGCCTTTCCTTCCCCCCGGCCTGGTATCAGCCGATCAGCGTCGGCACCTTCACCAAGGGGCTCGGCTGGGCCGATCTCTGGCTCAACGTGCTGGTCCTCGCCGGTTTCGGCGTCCTGTTCTTCGTTGCTTCCCTGCTCCTGCTGCGCAAACAGGACACCTGATGATGAAGAAGTTCTTCCGCTGGTGTTCCGGCCTCTTCCAGCTCTTCATCAAGGAACTCCGCAGCATCAAGGCGGATCCGATCATGCTGGTTCTGGTGCTCTACACCTTTCGGCGCGCTGCAGCCGCCGATCTTCCAGGAGGCGGTGAAGATCGCGCCGCGTGACGTCGACGCTGCGCTGAACGAGGGCCGCTTCGTCTTCGTGCTCGACATCCCGCCGAATTTCGAGCGCGACGTGCGGTCGAACCGCGCCGCCGAGCTCCAGGTCGAGATCGACGCCACCGCCATGGCCTTTGCCGGCAATGGCGTGGTGGCGTTGCAGAACGTCATCGCCAACGAGATCTCGGAATTCCGCTATGGCGGCGGCATCGAGGCGACGGCGCCGGTCAGGCTGGTGATGCGCAATGCCTTCAATCCGAACCTGAACTCGGTCTGGTTCGGCGCGCTGATGCAGGTGATGAACAATGTCACGATGCTGACGCTGATCCTGTCCGGCGCGGCGCTGATCCGTGAGCGCGAGCGCGGCACGGTCGAGCATCTGCTCGTCATGCCGGTCGGGGCCGGCCAAATCGTGCTCGCCAAGATCCTGGCGAATGGCCTGATCATCGTCGCCGCGGCGACCCTGTCGCTGATCTTCGTCGTGCAGATGCTGCTCGGCGTGCCGATCCAGGGCTCGATCGGCCTGTTCCTGCTCGGGACGACGATCTACACGCTCTCGATCGCCTCGATGGGAATCCTGGTCGCTACCTTCTCGACCTCGATGGCGCAGTTCGGCCTGCTGGCGATCCCCGTCCTGATCGTGCTGAACCTGCTGTCCGGCAGCGCGACGCCGCTGGAGAGCATGCCGGTATGGCTGCGCTACACGATGCAGGCGCTGACGACGACGCCGCATTTCGTGTCGTTCACCCAGGCGGTGCTGTTCCGGGGCGGCGGTTTCCCTCTCGTCTGGCAGTACCTGCTGATATTCCTGGCCTTTGGCGGCGCCTATTTCTTCGTGTCGCTCGCCCGCTTCCGCAGCGCCGTCCTGAAGGGATAGCGCCGGCTGCCTCGGCCGCCGGCGCCCGCGTCCAGCCTCAGGGCAGGGCGGCGACCGCCGTGATCTCGATCTTGTAGTCGGGATCGGCGAGCGGAATGCCGCCGGTGGCGCGGGCCGGCGGGTTGGCCGGGTCGATCCAGGCGTCCCAGACGCTGTTCATGGCGGCAAAATCGGCGATGTCGGCCAGCCAGATCGTGACCGAGAGCAGGCGCGATTTGTCGGTGCCGGAGAGCGCGAGCACGCGGTCCATCTCGGCCAGCGCGCCGCGCGTCTGGGTGATGATGTCGGCGCCCGGCTGCCCGACCTGGCCGGCGACATGCACGACGCCGTCATGGGTCGCGGTCTCGCACCAGCGCGCCGCCGGCTCCAGTCTCGAAATCTCCACGAAATCGCTCCTTCGTAACGTGCGGGCGGTGCGTCCTCGCGCCGCCCCAAGGCATCCGGTTAGCCGTTGAACGGGATGTGCGCCACTCGCAATAGATAGGTCGGCGATGGCGATGCAACCAAAGATATATTTTGGATTGCGGATTTGCAGCCCTTTCGCAACAGGTCCGGAGAATCGCGCCCCCGCTGACCTTGGGTCACATTACGCGGTGGTAAACCATATAGGTTGCAGCTACGCGAACTCGTGCCCTTCGGCGCGAAGGGGCGGGGGGCGGGACATGGCGGGGATCTGGACGCGGGTTGCGGCGCTGCGGGCGCTCGGGCGCTATCGCCCGATAGGCGTCTCGACGCTTCGCGGGGCTGCCGCGGCGGCGCTCCTCTCTGGATTTCTCGGTCTGTTGGCGCTCCTGGGTGCCAGCGATCCGGCCGCGGCTGCCTGCGTCGGCCCGACCGGCAATGTGATGAACTGCACCGGCGACGCTAATGGCGGCTCGGCCGTCTACACGGCGCCCAGCGTCACGACGCTCAACGTGAATTCCCTGACCTCGAACCTGTCGCAGGTGTCGCTGACCGGCACGGGTTCGTCGCCGATCGATCCGGCCGCCGTCGAGCATTACACCTGCGCGCCCCCGGCGCAGGGACAGCCCGCCAACTGCACCATCACGCCAGCCGTGCCGGCCACCGACGACGAGCCGGCCAAGCCCGAAACCTGCGCCGGCGCCAACTGCATCGCGCCGCCCGCGAAGGCGGCCAGCGGCCCGACCGGAAATGCCGGCCCGACCCTCATCGTGAACTACACGCCGGGCGCCAATGCCGCCAACGGCGTCGTCGGTGGCAATACGGATGGCGTGCCGGGCGTCATCGCCCAGTCGAATGGCAGCCGTGGCGGCAATGGCAGCAATGGCTATGTCTTCTCGAATGGCGGCGATGGCGGCAACGGCGCGGATGGCGGCAACGCCACGGTGAACGCGAACGGCAACGTCACGACCAGCGCGGATCACGCCGCCGGCATCGTCGCGACAAGCATGGCCGGCAATGGCGGCAATGGTGGTGGCGCCTATGGCATTTCCGGCAGCGCCGGCGATGGTGGCCTCGGCGGCAGCGGCGGAACGGCAACCGTCAATTTCACCGGCGGTCGCGTCATCACGACGGGGGACTACTCGGTCGGTATCGCCGCTGTCAGCCAGGGCGGCGGCGGCGGCAATGGCGGCGGCGGCGGTGGCCTTGTCTTCAACCCGGGCGGCGGCAATGCGGCCGGCAGCGGCGGCAACGCCAATGTCACCACCAGCGCCGGCACGTCGATCAGCACGTCCGGAATCTATTCTCACGGCATCGTGGCGCAGTCGATCGGCGGCGGGGGTGGCGGCAGCGCCGGCGGCTTCGGCCTGTTCTCGGCCTCGGGCGGCAGCGGCGGCAATGGCGGCAATGGCGGCATCGTCCACGTCGTGAACGGCGGCTCGATCACCACCACCGGTGATTACTCGCAGGGTATCCTGGCCCAGACCATCGGTGGTGGCGGTGGCGACGGCGGCTCGAATTTCGGCCTGTTCGCCGGCAGCGGTTCCGGCGCGCCGGGCGGCAATGGCGGACCGGCCGATGTGGTGACGGTCGGCGTCACCAATTCCGGCGCGATCGAGACCTATGGCGTCTCCTCCAACGGCATCCTGGCGCAGTCGATCGGCGGCGGCGGCGGCAATGGCGGCCGGGCCGGCGGCCTCGTCGCGCTGGGCGGCAACGGCAGTGCGACCAGCGATGGCGGCATCGTCGAGGTCACCAATACCAGCGCCGGCTCGATCAAGACGCATGACGCCTATTCAGCCGGCATCCTGGCGCAGTCGATCGGCGGCGGCGGCGGCAATGGCGGCGTCAGCGCCGGCCTGTTCACGGCAGGCGGAACGGGCGGCAAGGGCGGCGATGGCTCCCGCGTCACCGTCATCAATGCTGGCGATATCGAAACCGGCATCTATGGCGCCGATTCCATCAATTCGGCCGGCATCTTCGCGCAGTCGGTCGGCGGCGGCGGCGGCAATGGCGGCGGCGCCTTCTCCGGCAGCGCCGGCGTCAGCGTCGCGCTCGGCGGCACCGGCGGCGACGGAGGCGAGGGCAAGACGGTCGAGGTCCTGCGCGACGAGGACAATGCGCGTTATTCGATCATCACTCATGGCGACCAGTCGGACGGCGTCTTTGCTCAGTCGATCGGTGGCGGCGGCGGCAATGGCGGCTTTGCCGTGTCGGCCGCGGTCGGCGACCTGGCGCTTGCCTTTGGCGGCGACGGCGGCAAGGGCGGCGATGGCGGCGAGGTGACCGTCGAGACGGCCGGCACCATTACGACCGAGGGGGCGGGATCGCGTGGTATCTTCGCGCAGTCGATCGGCGGCGGCGGCGGCAATGGTGGCGGCGCGATTGCGGTAGCGGTCGGCGGAACGGTGGCAGCCGGCGTCAGCATCGGCGGCACCGGCGGCGAGGGCGGTGACGCCAAGGCGGTCAACGTCTCGAGCTGGAGCGATATCAAGACAAAGAGCGATAACGCCCAGGGCATCGTCGCGCAGTCGGTCGGTGGCGGCGGCGGCAATGGTGGTTATGCGATCAGCGGCGCGATCGGCGGTCTCGGCGTAGCGGTTGGCATTGGTGGCGCCGGCAGCAGCGGCGGCGCCGGCCTGGATGTCGACGTCGACAGTTCCGGCTCGATCTGGACCAAGGGCAACAATTCGACCGGTATTCTGGCCCAGTCGGTCGGCGGCGGTGGCGGCAATGGCGGCTTCGTGGTCGCCGGCGCCATCGGCGGTGGCGCGGTCAGCGTCGGTCTTGGCGGCGAAGGCGGTTCCGGCAGCTCGGCCGGCGAAGTCACCGTCAACGCCGATGGCGCCGGCCACACCATCAGCACGACGGATGGGCGCACCTGGAACATGGTCACCGAGGGTGACAATGCCGTCGGCATCCTCGCCCAGTCGGTCGGCGGCGGCGGCGGCAATGGCGGCTTCACCTTTGCCGGCTCGGCCGGCGTGATGGCGGCCTCGGTGGCGGTCGGCGGCGGCGGCGGCGCGGGTGGCAATGGCGGCGCCGTGACCGTGAACAACTATGGCGACATCTTCACCAAGGGCGACCTCAGCTACGGTATCATGGCGCAGTCGGTGGGCGGCGGCGGCGGCAATGGTGGTTCGGCGATCGCGGCGACGGTGACCATCTCGGTCAAGGACATCCCCGCCATCGGCGCATCGGTGGCCATTGGCGGCAGCGGCGGCACGGCGAGCACCGGCGGTCACGTCATCCTCAACAATGACGGCAGCGTCACCACCGGCACGGCGACGCTGGTCGGCGACAAGATCGTGCGGACCGGCAACGGCGCCCATGCGCTCTATGCGCAATCGGTCGGCGGCGGCGGCGGTTCGGGCGGCTTTGCCGGCGCGGGCGTGTGGTCGATCGCGCGCACGGGCTCGGCGGCGGCATTCGCCGTGGCAGTCGGCGGTCGCGGCGGCACCGGCGGCAATGCCGGGATCGTCGAGGTGAGCAATACCGGCGACGCCGTGAAGACCTATGGCGA
>JAFKJZ010000590.1 GCA_017305815.1 Hyphomicrobiales bacterium | reverse complement strand
GGCAAACCGGCAATGCCGTCTTCATGCGCAACTGGCACTACGCCTACGGTCTCGGCAATGGCGCCGACTCGGCCGTGAAGGACAAGTTCGACGTCGTGCCGCTGCCGGCCGGCTCGGGTGAGGGCGCCAAGTCCGCCGCCACGCTGGGCGGCTGGAACCTGGCCGTCTCGAAGTACACGAAGAACCCGAAGGAAGCGATCGAGCTGGTCAAGTTCATCGCCTCGCCGGAAATGCAGAAGCTGAAGGCCCTGAAGGCTTCCAACCTGCCGACGATCCAAGCCCTCTATGACGATGCCGACATCGCCAAGGAGCAGTCGATCATCCCGCGCTGGAAGGAAGTGTTCCAGAACGCCGTGCCGCGTCCGTCGGCTCCGGCCAAGGTCAAGTACAACGAAGTGTCGTCCAACTTCTGGACCGCCACGCACGACACGCTGAGCGGCAACGGTTCGGCGGCTGACAACCTCGAGCAGCTCGAGGCCAAGCTGACCAAGCTCAAGGGCGGCGGCTGGTAGTCCAGCCCCCTGCATGCCGGCATTCACGCGAATGCCGGCATCGCCCGTTGACCCAATCGGCGTGGCGGATACCCTCGGGTTCGCCACGCCGTTCCGTTCATGCCGAGCTATCGGCCCCAACAGCGAAAGCCGAGAACATGGCGGTAGCCGAGACCATTGCTGCGCCCGTCGCGGGCATGCGCTCCGACCTAATGCGCCAGAGGGTGCGTTCGGCCTGGATATTCCTGGCCCCGATGCTCGCGGTGCTGGCCCTCGTCGCCGGCTGGCCGCTGGTGCGAAGCATCTATTTCTCGTTCACCGATGCGTCGCTTTCCAATATCAGCGCGGCGCAGTGGATCGGTTTCGAGAACTATTTCTCGGCCACCACGCTGAAGAGCGGCAAGGTGATCTATGACGGCCTGCTCGTCGACCCGATCTGGTGGCGCGCCGTCTGGAACACGGTCAAGTTCACCATCGTCTCGGTGACGCTGGAGACGATCTTCGGCACCATCGTGGCGCTCGTGCTCAACGCTGAATTCCGCGGCCGTGGCATCGTCCGCGCCGCCATCCTAGTGCCGTGGGCGATCCCCACCGTCGTCTCCGCCAAGATGTGGAGCTGGATGCTCAACGACCAGTTCGGCATCATCAACGACGCGCTGATGCATCTCGGCATCATCTCGAGCAAGATCGCCTGGACCGCCAATCCCGACACGGCGATGTTCGCGGTCCTGCTCGTCGACATCTGGAAGACGACGCCGTTCATGGCGCTCTTGATCCTCGCGGGCCTGCAGATGGTCCCGGGCGACATCTACGAGGCCGCCAAGATCGACGGCGTGCATCCGGTCAAGGTCTTCTTCAAGGTCACCCTGCCGCTGATCCGGCCGGCCCTGATGGTCGCGGTGATCTTCCGCATGCTCGACGCGCTCAGGATCTTCGACCTGATCTACGTGCTGACGCCGAACAATTCCCAGACCAAGACGATGTCGGTCTATGCCCGAGAGAACCTGTTCGATTTCGACAAGTTCGCATATGGCTCGGCCGCCGCGACCTTCCTGTTCCTGATCCTTGCGGTCATCACGGTGGTCTACATCGTTGTCGGACGCGTCAACTTCGATGGAGGCCGATAATGCTCTGGACCCTGGCCAAGCGGACGGCCTTCTACGCGCTGGTCGTCCTCATCGTCTTCATTTCGGTCTTCCCGTTCTATTACGCGGTGCTGACCTCGTTCAAATCGGGCACGGACCTGTTCCGGGTCGACTACTGGCCGACCTCCTTCGCGCTTGACAACTACGTCTCGGTGCTGACCACTGGCAGCTTCGTCCGCAACCTCGGCAATTCGCTGCTGGTGTCGACCGTGGTGGTGGCGATCTCGCTGTTGCTGGCTGTGACGGCATCGTTCGCGCTCGCTCGCGTCCGTTTCCGCGGCCGCTCGCTGTTGCTCTTCACCATCCTGTCGGTGTCGATGTTCCCGCAGATCGCCGTGCTCGCCGGCCTGTTCGAGATCGTCCGCTTCTTCGGCATCTTCAACACGCCGCTGGCGCTGATCTTCGCCTACATGATCTTCACCCTGCCGTTCACCGTCTGGGTGCTCACTACATTCATGCGTGATCTGCCGATCGAGATCGAGGAAGCGGCGATCGTCGACGGCGCCTCGCCCTGGGTGATCATCACCAAGGTGTTCATGCCGCTGATGTGGCCGGCGCTGGTGACGACGGGCCTGCTCGCCTTCATCGCCGCCTGGAACGAATTCCTGTTCGCGCTGACCTTCACCTCGTCGAACGCGACCCGCACGGTGCCGGTGGCGATCGCGCTGCTCTCGGGCAGCAGCCAGTACGAGATCCCCTGGGGCAACATCATGGCCGCGTCGGTGATCGTCACGGTGCCGCTGATCGTCCTGGTGCTCATCTTCCAACGCAAGATCATTTCCGGCCTGACCGCCGGCGGCGTAAAGGGCTGATCCGATGAATGACGTTGTTTCCGGTGGCGTGATCGCCTCGCGCGCCGCCGATGCCGACTGGTGGCGCGGCGCGGTCCTCTACCAGATCTATCCGCGCTCTTTTCAGGACACGGATGGCGACGGCGTTGGCGATCTGAAAGGCATCACCGCCCGGCTCGACCATATCGCCTCGCTCGGCGTCGATGCGATCTGGATCTCGCCCTTCTTCAAGTCGCCGATGAAGGATTTCGGTTACGACGTCTCGGACTATTGCGCTGTCGATCCCCTGTTCGGCACGCTCGCGGACTTCGATGACCTGATCGCGGAGGCGCATGCGCGCAACATCAAGGTCACGATCGACCAGGTGCTGTCGCACACCTCCGACCAGCACGCCTGGTTCAAGGAAAGCCGTTCTTCGAAGACCAACCCGAAGGCAGACTGGTTCGTCTGGGCCGACGCCAAGCCGGACGGCAACCCGCCCAACAACTGGCTGTCGATCTTCGGCGGCTCGGCGTGGGAGTGGGACACGACCCGCTGCCAGTACTACCTGCACAACTTCCTGACCTCGCAGCCGGATATCAATTTCCACTGCATGGCGGCGCAGGATGCGCTGCTCGACAGCGTCGAGTTCTGGCTGAAGCGCGGCGTCGACGGCTTCCGCCTCGACACGGTGAATTTCTACGTCCACTCGCAGGGCCTCGAAAACAACCCGCCCTCGAAGCCGGAAGACCGCAATTCGCCCGAGGCGCCGGCGGTCAATCCCTATAACTGGCAGGACCATATCCACGACAAGAGCCAGCCGGAGAACCTCGAGTTCCTGAAGCGGCTGCGCGCGCTGCTCGACCGCTATCCCGGCCAGACCACGGTCGGCGAGATCGGCGATGGTCCGCGGTCGCTGAAGACGATGGCGGCCTATACCGCCGGCGGCGACAAGCTGCACATGTGCTACACCTTCGACTTCCTGAGCCCGATCTTCACGAAGGAGCACTTCGTCAACCGGATCAAGGCGTTCGAGGCGATCGTCGGCGATGGCTGGCCGTGCTGGGCCTTCTCCAATCACGACATCGTCCGCCATGTCTCGCGCTGGACCCATGACGGCGATTTCGACGGCGTGGCCAAGCTCGCCGCCGGCATCCTGCTGTCGCTGCGCGGTTCGGTCTGCCTGTACCAGGGCGAGGAACTCGGCCTGACCGAGGCCGACATCGCCTTCGAAGACCTGCAGGATCCCTACGGCATCCGCTTCTGGCCGGAATACAAGGGTCGCGACGGCTGCCGCACGCCGATGGTGTGGGAATCGAACGGCGCCAATGCCGGCTTCTCGTCCGCGAAGCCGTGGCTGCCGGTCTCGCCCGATCACATCGCCCGCGCGGTCAATCGCGAGACCACCGACCGTGCGTCGGTGCTGGCGCATTACCGCAAGCTGATCGCGTTCCGCCACGCCCATCCGGCGCTGCGCGACGGTTCGATCGCCTTCGTCGATTCGCCGGACGATGTGCTGGCGTTCGTCCGCGAGGGTGGCGGCGAGAAGATCCTCTGCGTCTTCAACCTCGCGGCCAAGGGCGCCAGCTTCAAGCTGCCGTCCGACCTGAAGGTGACCCCGCTCGAAGGGCACGGCTTCGCCGCCACGCTCGATGCGGCCGGGACCGTCGGCCTTGGCGGCCGCGGCGCATTCTTCGGCAAGATCGCCTGAACAAGAAACGGGCACGGGAAGGAAACAGACATGGCCGGCTTGCTGCTACGCGACATCAAGAAAGCCTATGGCACCGTCAAGGTCCTGCACGGCATCGATCTCGACATCAAGTCGGGCGAGTTCATCGTGTTCGTCGGGCCGTCCGGCTGCGGCAAGTCCACGCTTCTGCGTCTGATCGCGGGGCTGGAGGACATCACGTCCGGCACGCTGCAGATCGACGGCAAGGTGGTGAACCAGCTCGCGCCCTCGAAGCGCGGCATCGCCATGGTGTTCCAGAGCTACGCGCTCTATCCGCACATGACCGTCTACGACAACATGGCCTTCGGCATGAAGC
This sequence comes from Hyphomicrobiales bacterium, assembly GCA_017305815.1. Classification (GTDB taxonomy): domain Bacteria; phylum Pseudomonadota; class Alphaproteobacteria; order Rhizobiales; family Kaistiaceae; genus Kaistia; species Kaistia nematophila. The sequence continues at coordinate 4,623 of JAFKJZ010000590.1, read as the reverse complement.
TCGGCGGCGGCGGCAAGGAAGAGATCGACCGGCGCGTGCGCGAGGCGGCCGATATCCTGCAGATCACGCCCTATCTCGACCGCCTGCCGAAGCAGCTTTCGGGCGGCCAGCGCCAGCGCGTCGCCATTGGCCGCGCCATCGTGCGCGATCCGAAGGTGTTCCTGTTCGACGAGCCGCTTTCCAACCTCGACGCGGCGCTGCGCGTGCAGACCCGCATCGAGATCAACAAGCTGCATGAGCGCATGTCGGGCGTCACGATGATCTACGTCACGCACGACCAGGTCGAGGCGATGACGCTCGCCGACCGCATCGTCGTGCTGAACGCGGGCCGGGTCGAGCAGGTCGGCGCGCCGTGAATACCATTCCCTGCGTGATCGAATCGGGCGGCGCAAACGCCGCCGTCCGCCCGAATGGCTGCGAGGCGATCCGCGTGCAGGCGGCAATTCCCGAGGGAGCCAAGGGCGCCAAGGCCACCTTCGGCGTGCGTCCGGAGGATCTCGAGATCACCACCGGCGACGACGCCATCTTCCGCGGCACCATCGATATCGTCGAGCAACTCGGCGAAGTGACGCTGGTCTATGTCGATATTGGCACCGACGAACCGATCGTCGCCAAGCTCGAAAACGACATTCCGTTCGCCAAGGGCGAGCAGATCGCGCTGACCTCGCCGTTGAAGCACCTGCAGGTCTTCGACGAAAAGGGCGTCGCCTATCGCCGTACCTGAGTAGCCGCGCGGAAGCACGACGGCGCTGGTTCGTCACGCTGGATCTTGCGGGATAGCGACGCCTTTGCTGATCTATCCCGCGGCGCAGCCGCCAGGCTGCGTCCGTCGTCCTGTTCGCGCGTCCGGCCATGCCGTCGCCGGGCTGGGCGGACCGGGAAGTGTCGAAAAGCGAGGCCGGCCATGACGCTCACGCTCTATACGCATCCGCTTGCGTCCTTCTGCCAGAAGGCGCTGATCGCATTCTACGAGAACGACACGCCGTTCAAGGCGCATTTCCTCGACCTCGGTGATCCGACCGTGCGGGCCGAGTTCAACACGCTCTGGCCGATCGGCAAGATGCCGCTGCTGCTGGACCAGGCGCGCGGCCAGCAGGTGGCCGAGTCGACCATCATCATCGAATATCTGGCGACCTATTATCCGGGGCCGACGCGCTTCATTCCGGACGATGCCGAACTGGCGTGGCAAACCCGGCTCGCCGACCGCTTCTACGACAACTACGTGCACGTCCCGATGCAGAAGATCGTCGTCGACAAGCTCCGCCCGGAAGGGCAGGGCGACCCGTATGGGGTGGGGGAGGCGCGGGCGACGCTCCGCACATCCTATGACATGCTGGAAAGCGAGATGGGCTCGCGCTTCTGGGCGATGGGCGAGGCCTTTACGCTCGCCGATTGTGCGGCGGCGCCGGCGCTCTTCTATGCCAATGAGGTGCAGCCCTTCGGTGAGACGCATCCGGCGCTCGCCGGCTATTTCGGCCGGCTGATGGACCGGCCGTCCTTTGCCCGCGTTCTCGCCGAGGCGCAGCCCTATTTCGACATGTTCCCGGGCTAGCCGCCTGTCAGATCGCGCATCCCGCGCGACCTGTTGATGTCTGGCTGCCAATCATGGGATCGCGGGTTCCCGCTTACTGCATAAGCGGGGCGAGGGCGCTCTTGCAGCCCGGCGACAGCGAGGCCGCGTTCTCGCGCAGGCAGGCGATGACGTTGCCGCCGCCGATCGGCACGCCGCGGCAATGGGTGCGGAAATCGCGGCGGCAGGCCTGGCGGATCAGCCCGGCCTCGCGCGGCGCCATGTCGCCAGCGGGCGGCGCTGCCGCTGCCGGCGCCTTGTTCGTGGTGGCTGCGCCTGTTGTCTTGCCCGTACCGGTCGTGGCCGCTCCTGATTTTCCGCTGGCGGCAGGCGGCGTGGCCGCCGCGCTGCCACCGACCGCCTGAACCGCCGTGCGGCAGGCGTCGGAGAGCTTGGCGGCATTCTGCTGCAGGCAATTCAGCGCCGGCATTCCGCCCGGCGGAACGCTGGCGCAATAGGTCTTGTAGTCGCCTGGACAGGCGGAGCGGATGGCCGATTGCTGCGCCTTGCTCGGCGCCTGCGCCATGGCTGGCGGGATGGCGAAGACGAGGATGACAGCGAGCCTTCCGCAACGGCAATTTGGCGGCGCGCTGCTCCCGGGAGTGCATCCGGGATGCGCCATGCAGCCCGGATCTCTTTCAGGCCCCCAACTTGAACACGTTCTCGGCGATGCCGGCGACGTCGAGCTCGACGGCGAACAGGCCGCCGGCCAGCCGCTCGAGCGGGCCGTTCCCGCCCTGCGCCGTGGTGATGTAGAGCGTCTTCAGGTCGGCGCCGCCGAAGGTGCAGTTGGTGATGTTCGAGACCGGCATGTCGAGAACGCCCGAGACCTTGCCTTCCGGCGAGACACGGACGATGCAGCCGCCGTGATAGCGGCAGTTCCAGACATGGCCTTCGCCGTCGATCTGCGAGCCGTCGGGCGAACCGCGCTCGAAGCCCGAGAACCAGGTCGAGGGGTTGGAGACGGCGCCTGTCGTCGGATCATAGTCGAAGGCCCAGATCTCGTTCTTGAGCGTGTCGCCGGTATAGAAGCGGCGGCGGCCGACGTCCCAGCACATGGTGTTGGAAATGCCGATCTCGGAGCGGATCGTCTCGCTGCCGCCGCCCTGGTTCACGCGATAGAGGCCGCCGAGAGCCGGGCCGGTGATGTCGACGCCCGAGCCGTCGGGAGCGACATTGTTGAACATCGAGCCGACGAGCAGATTGCCGAACGGATCCGGCCGGCCGTCATTCAGACGGGCCTTGGGCGTGTTCTTCTCGGGACGGGCGAAGTCGGTGCGCGCGTCGGTTCCGGGTTGCCAGAGGATCACCTTGGAGCCGAGCGCCAGAATCAGCGTGCCGGGCCGGTCGGTCAGGCCGATGGTGGTGACGGGCTCGTCGAACAGCCAGTTCTGCGTCGACTTCGTCGCGGGGTCGTATCGATGCACGAGGAAGCGGTTGATGTCCGTCCAGTACACGGCCTGCTCGGCGGCGTGCCACACCACGCCTTCGCCGCAACGATCGCCCGCAGGCACAACGCAAACCGGATCCGCCATTGATTTTTCCCCTTTGCCCGCAGGATGCGGGTATCGTCCACGCTTCCAAAATCGCATAGCGTGACGCCGCAGCCATCACACGCAATTCTTGTCGCAAGGATTTTATTTCGGTGCTCTAATTTTTTCGCTCAACATATGAAGCGGATTTGATTAGGACACTCAGCGGACCAGGGAAGCTCCGGCTGACACCGGAAAGAGGGATTTCATGACCAGTCGCATCATCGCCGTCGACCCCTTCGATCTCGTCGTCTTCGGCGCTACCGGCGATCTCGCCTATCGCAAGCTTCTGCCGGCGCTCTATCATCGCCATCGCGACGGTCAGATCCCCGAGGTTGCCCGCATCATCGGCTGCTCGCGTCGCCCGATGAGCGACGAGGCCTACCAGAAGCTGACAGAGGCGGCGCTGGAGAAGTTCGTGCCCGCCGACGAGCGCGAGCCGGAGCAGGTCGCCTCGTTCCTGAAGCGCATTTCCTATGTCGCCATCGACGCGACCGCCGAGAAGGCCGGCTGGCCCGAACTCGCCAAGGCGCTGGAAGGCGGCAAGGATCGCATCCGCGCCTTCTATCTCGCCGTTGCGCCGGACCTCTTCGGCATCATCTGCGAGGGCCTGGGCGCGCATCATCTCGTGACGCCGAAGACCCGCGTCATCATCGAGAAGCCGATCGGCAAGAGCCTCGCCTCCGCCAACGCGCTGAACGATTCGATCGGCAAGGTGTTCAAGGAAAGCCAGATCTACCGCATCGACCATTACCTCGGTAAGGAAACGGTGCAGAACCTGATGGCGCTGCGCTTCGCCAACGCGCTGTTCGAGCCGGTCTGGAACGCCAATCACATCGACCATGTGCAGATCACCGTCGCCGAGAGCCTCGGCGTCGAAGGTCGCGCCGGCTACTACGACACGGCCGGCGCGCTGCGCGACATGGTGCAGAACCACATCCTGCAGCTCGTCTGCCTCGTCGCGATGGAGCCGCCCGGCCGCTTCGATGCCGATGCGCTGCGTGACGAGAAGCTCAAGGTGCTGCGCGCGCTGAAGCCGATCGTCGATGGCGACGTCGACAGTGTCACCGTGCGCGGCCAGTACAAGGCCGGCGCTTCGGCCGGCGGTCCGGTGCCGGGCTATCTCGAGGAACTCGGCAACGACGAATCCAACACCGAGACCTTCGTCGCCGTGAAGGCGGAGATCGAGAACTGGCGCTGGGCCGGCGTTCCCTTCTACATCCGCACCAGCAAGCGCCTGCCGTCGCGCCTCTCCGACATCGTCGTCAACTTCAAGGCGGTTCCGCACTCGATCTTCGAGGGCGCAGCCGGCCAGCTCGCGTCCAACCAGCTCATCATGCGGCTGCAGCCGGACGAGGGCGTCCGGCTCTGGCTGATGATCAAGGACCCGGGCCCGGGCGGCATGCGCCTGCGCCACGTGCCGCTCGACATGAGCTTCGCCCAGACCTTCAAGGTCCGCAGCCCCGAAGCCTATGAGCGGCTGATCATGGACGTCATCCGTGGCAACGCCACGCTGTTCAT
>JAFKJZ010000589.1 GCA_017305815.1 Hyphomicrobiales bacterium | reverse complement strand
GCTATCCGGCTTCGCGACGGGCGCGTCCTGGCTCTGCTACTTCCGCGCCCTGAAGCTCGGCGCCGCCGCCCGCGTCGCGCCGATCGACAAGCTGAGCGTCGTCCTGGTGGCGGTATTCGGAGTCGTCTTCCTGAGCGAGAAGCTCTCGGCGAAGAATTGGCTGGGCGTGCTCCTGATCGCGTCCGGGGCGATTCTGGTGGCCATGCGCAGCTGAGCCGGGTCCCTGGGGGATTTGCCAGGATCGGGCTCTGCGTGTTCCGTAGCCGCCTCAGGGTGCCATCATGCCGCAATTCTGCGTCATTTTGGATTTCGTTGCAGGGAGCTGCGCGAAAGGCCTTGACGCCGCGCCCGTACTGGCGCACCTCACCACAGTCAAGTCGGTTTGCCTCCGGGCCGCCGACCCCCATCGGAACCCCCGTTTCATGTCGAGCGACAGTAGCTGTCGAATACAGGCGCCGCCCACGGCCGCCGTGACCTGATCGCTCGATCGGCTCACGCGACCGGCTGGGTGGCCGATCGGAGTGAGTCATGGAAGATATCGTCCGCGAAGACGAGGCGACCCTGCGTTCGCGCGCACTGGACCTCGAAGGCGAGCACGTCGCCGACCTCGTCGAACATCTCAACGAACACGAGCCCGAGGAGGCTCCGGCCATCCTGGCCGGCCTTTCCGAAGATCGGCTGATCGAGGTTCTCGACCAGCCGGAGTTCGAGGCCTCGGTCGAACTGATCTCGAGCCTGCCGATCGGGCGCGCGGTGCGCGTTCTCGCCGGCATGTCGGCGGATCGGGCCACTGACCTTCTTGCCGAAATCGAGGAGCCGCGCCGGTCGCAGCTGATCGCCAAGCTCGACCCCGAGACGCGCAACGCCGTCGCCCGGCTGGCCGCCTATCCCGAGGGCAGCGCCGGCTCGATCATGACGACGGAGGTGGTCAGCGTGCCGGCCAACTGGACCGTCGGCCAGACGCTGCAGCACATCCGCGTGGTCGAGAAGAGCCGCGAGACGATCTACACGATCTGCGTGCTCGATCCGGTAACGCAGGCCCTGGTCCAGACGGTGACGCTGCGCCGCCTGATCGCGGCCGAACCGAATGCGCCTGTCCTGTCCGCAGCCCGGCACCGCCGTCCGATCACCGTCACCCCCCGCACAGACCGCGAGGAAGTGGCGCGCCTGTTCTCGAAATACGATCAGATCGCCGTGCCGGTCGTGGACGAACGCTTCCATGTCGTCGGGATCGTCACCGTCGACGACATCATCGACACCATTTTCGAGGAGAGCACGGAGGACGTGCAGAAGTTCGGTGGCATGGAGGCGCTCGACGAGCCCTACATGGACATCAGCTTCCTGATGATGATGCGGAAGCGGGCCGGCTGGCTCTGTGCGCTGTTCATCGGCGAGATGCTGACGGCGACGGCGATGCAGCATTTCGAGACGGAGCTGGAGAAGGCGATCGTCCTGACGCTGTTCATCCCGCTGATCATGAGCTCGGGCGGCAATTCCGGCTCGCAGGCGACGTCGCTGATCATCCGCGCGCTGGCGCTCGGAGAGGTCAAGCTCAGGGACTGGTGGCGCGTCGCGCTGCGCGAGCTGCCGAGCGGCCTGACGCTCGGCGCCATCCTCGGCACGCTCGGCATCATCCGCATCACCGTCTGGCAGATGCTGGGCCTCTATGACTATGGCGAGCACTGGATCCTGGTGGCGGCAACCGTCGGCACCGGTCTTCTCGGCATCGTCACCTTCGGTTCGATGACGGGCTCCATGCTGCCCTTCATCCTGCAGCGGCTCGGCTTCGACCCGGCCAGCGCCTCGGCGCCCTTCGTCGCGACGCTCGTCGACGTCACCGGCCTCGTCATCTACTTCTCGGTGGCGCTCGTCATCCTGAGCGGCACGCTGCTGTAGAGCACCTTAGACCGGGCGCGTGAGGCGGCGGCGCAAACCGTCGCGGCCGATGCGCCCGGTCATCCGCAGGCCGTCCCGCATGTTGAGCCCGAGCAGGACGAGGTTGGCGAGACCTGCCGCGATCTCGGCCACCTGCACGGACCAGAACGCGAGATCGAAGGCTCCCTGGCCGGCCTTCCAGTTGAGGAAGAGCGCCGCGGGGACGAGGATCAGCAGGCCATTGGCGGCGACGATCTTCATGCGCTTGAGTTTCCGCGCCGCCAGCCCCTTGGGACGCGGGCCGGAGAGGGCGAAGCCGCTGCCGCCCGTCGCCGCGAGCGCCGGGATCAGGATCAGCAATCCCATGACGATCAACGATTTCACGGCCGCGATGCGCGCGGGGTCGCCGAGGATCTCGGTCGTCAGCGTGGCCGTCTGGAACGACAGGATGGCGAGGAGGGCGATCGATCCGGCGGTCGCATGCAGGGTGCGGAGGAGAATTCTGCGGTTCATGGTGTCACTCTCGCTTGCCGAAGAGAGGTCATTGGGAGATGTATAGCATACGATGCAATTAGATAGCAAGCTATTCAAATGACGCTTCAGCGCAGCCGCTCGGCCGGCTACATGACCAATTGGGCGGCCCGCCTGTTCGCGCGCGCCATCGATCGACGCCTGAAGCCGCTCGGCATCTCGTCCGGGCAGCTTCCGGTCTTCTTTGCGCTGGGGGGCGGTGCGGCGTTGTCGCAGAGGGCGCTGACGGAGGTGGCGGCGATCGAGCAGCCGACCATGGCGGCGACGCTGGCGCGCATGGAGCGTGACGGCCTTGTCGAGAAGAGGCCCGATCCGGACGATCGGCGCAGCACGCTGGTTTCCCTGACGCCGGCAGCCATGGAGAAGGCGCGGGCCGTGCGCGAGGCGATCGACGGCGTCAATGCGACCGCTCTGTCGGCGCTCGCGCCGGCAGAGCAGGCGGCCTATCTCGACATGCTGGCGAAGATCATCGCCGCTCTGGATGGAGCCGAGGGGAACTAGCGGGTTGTCTACCGCTTCTTCAGCTCGATGATGTCGAACTTCGATTCGAATTTCGGCAGCGGCAGGTCGAGGCGGTAGCTCGACGGGCCCGTCTTCAGGAAGTAGCCGACCTGGTCGTCGTCGGCCTTGGCGCCGTAGCGGCCCGGCTTGTCGCCGGCGATGTACGAGACGCCGTAATAGAGCAGGCGATTGGCGGAATCGTCGATGAAGTGGCCGGTCAGGCGCTGCGAGCCGCTCGTCTTGGTCAGCCGGTAGCCGAGGTCGTCCTCGTCGATCCGGCAGTTGAACCAGCCATAGACGGTGAGGGGAAGGCTGCCGCCGAGCTTGATCGTGCGGCAGCGATAATCGCCGCGGATGTCGCCGCCGAGGATCGGCTGCGGCTTCAACGCCAGCAGTGCGTCGAGCGTCGCCACCTCGGCGCTGTCGCCGCCTTTCCGCGCCTCGGCGATGGCGGACTTCTGCGCCGCCTCATAGCGGGCGATCCGCTCCTTGTCGGTCTTGGTCAGGGTCCGCGCCGCCATCGTGCCATCGGCGAACGCGATGCCCGGAAAGAGAAGCAGGGCTAGGCCCGCCAGCAGGCGGCGGCGGGTGTTCAATGCCTTGGGAAGCAGCGTCATGAAAGTCTCCCGGGTCGATCCGCTTGGTTTACATGGAGAGGGGGGCTCACTATGTTGCCCCACCCGGCGGGGAGAACCTGCCCGAACGAGAAATGGACGTCCATCCAATGCGAGCCGAGATCGAATCGATCATCGACGAAATCAAGCAGGGCATAACCCTGCTGAGGAGGCATCTTTGACTGGGATCGTGCCCAGAGACGCCTGCTCGAACTGAACGCCCTCTCCGAGACGCAGAATTTCTGGGATGATCCCCAGAAGGCGCAGAAGCTGATGCGCGAGCGCCAGGGTCTCGAGGATGGCATCAACGCCGTCCTGACCAGCGAGCGCGAGCTTGCCGACAATATCGAGCTGATCGAGATGGGCGAGGCCGAAGGCGACGCCTCGATCATCGCCGATGCCGAGGCCGCGATCGTCGCGTTGAAGGGCGATATCCGCAAGCGCCAGGTCAATTCGATGCTGTCCGGCGAGGCCGACGGCAACGACACCTATCTCGAAGTTCACGCCGGCGCCGGCGGCACCGAGAGCCAGGACTGGGCCAATATCCTGCTGCGCATGTACACGCGCTGGGCGGAGAAGAGCGGCCGCAAGGTCGAACTGCTGGAAGTCCATGACGGCGAAGAGGCGGGCATCAAGTCGGCCACGATCCTCGTCAAGGGCGAGCAGTCCTATGGCTGGCTGAAGACCGAGTCGGGCGTTCACCGCCTGGTCCGCATCTCGCCCTATGACAGCGCCGCGCGCCGCCACACCTCGTTCGCCTCGATCTGGGTGTATCCGGTCGTCGACGATTCGATCGAGATCGAGATCAACGAAAGCGACTGCCGCATCGACACCTATCGCGCGCAGGGCGCCGGTGGCCAGCACATCAACACGACCGACTCGGCCGTGCGCATCACGCACATGCCGTCCGGCATCGTCGTGCAGTGCCAGAGCGAGCGCTCGCAGCACAAGAACCGGGCCGCTGCCTGGGACATGCTGCGCTCGCGCCTCTACGAGGCCGAGCTGGAGCGCCGCGAGGCGGCCGCCATGGCGACCGAGTCGAGCAAGAAGGACATCGGCTGGGGTCACCAGATCCGGTCCTACGTCATGCAGCCGTACCAGCTGGTCAAGGATCTGCGCACCAGCGTGGAATCGACCAGCCCGCAGGACGTGCTGAACGGCGACCTGACCGACTTCATGGAAGCGGCGCTCGCCCAGCGCCTCGGCGGCCCCGCCGCCGACGTGCAGGACATCGACTGACGGTCGTCACGGTCGACGATTTGACGGATTGAACGAAGGGCGGGGCCATGGCTCCGCCCTTCGTGTAAGCCGCCCCCCTAATCGAAGGTCACCGCGCATGGCGAATGAGGGCGACATCAAGCGGATA
>JAFKJZ010000588.1 GCA_017305815.1 Hyphomicrobiales bacterium | reverse complement strand
CTCCAGATACTTGTCCATCGCCTCGCGCAGGTCCTGCATCGCCTTTTCAAGCTCGGCGTCGGAGGCGTTGCTCTCGATCGCCTTGCGCAGGGCCTCCTGCGCGGCGCGCAGGTCCTGTGCCGCCAGCGACAGGTCGCCATCCTCGATGCCGAGAGCGATCTGCCAGAGGAAATCGACCGTTTCGACCAGCTCGGCGTCGCTCGGCTGGCCGGTCAGCCGGTGATAGGCCGTGCGCAGCGCCAGATAGGGGCCGTTGGTCTTGAACTTGTCCGGATAGAGCGTGATGGCGTCGATCGCCATGGCGACGTTCGGCGCCTTGCGGGCGTCGAGCGCCAGGACGCGGCGCTGCTCGACGACGGCGCGCGCGATCGGATTGCGGAAGGCGCGCATCGGCAGCGTGAATTCGATGGTCGGGCTCTCGCTCGTCTGACTGGCCTCGTCGGTGGCGGTCAGCCGCATCTTGACCTTGGCGCCGGCCCAGGGATGGGCCGACAGGTCGCGGATCGTCTCACCATTGCCTTCCCGCATGCGCAGGCGCGGCAAATTGAGCGGCAGTTCGGGCGCGGCGACCAGCGGCCGCGCGCCGCTTTCGGCCGGGGCTTCCGGGGCGCTGATGGCGGCGGCGGCGGACATCACGCCGTAGTCGTCGCTGACCGAGTAGCCGAGAGACAGCGCGCCGCTCTGTGTCGCCGACGGCTCGCGCGTCAATTCGATCTTCGGCGGCTCGTCAGGCGTCACGGCGAAAGACCAGGAGAGCAGGGTGCGGTCGCCGCGCGCGACCGTGAGGGCGCTGTCCCTGGAAAGCGTCAGCTTGTGCTCGGCAGGCGGCGGCGCGTCTGTTTGCGTCTTCGGCGGCGGCGCCGCATCGAAGACGAGGGGCTGGCCGCCCGTGGAGACCGCGTGCGCGGCGAGATCCGGCTCGGACGGCATCCGCAGGGTCACGACGGAGCCCTGTGGCACCTTCAGCGGCACATTCGGATCGAGCGAGCCCGGACGGGCCGCGTCGCCGGTCAGGAAGATCGGAGGGCGGCTGGTATAGGCGGGCGGGGTCACCCAGGCGTCGATCCGCGGCGGCGCCTCCGTTGCGGCGGCGGCCGGCCGGATGGCGTCGGCGATTCGGTCGATCCGGTCCGGCCCGGCCATCAGGAAGGCGACGACCAGGACCAGCGGCAGCAGGAAGCGCAGCGCATAGGGATCGCGCGCGTTCATGCCCGGCGAGGGCAGGCCGGCGGAGAGATGGTCGAGCTTCTCGAGCAGGCGCAGCCGATGGGCACGCCAGAGCGACTGTGTCAGCGGATCGTCGCTCGGCTGCGACAGCCGGTCGCCGAAGGCGGTGGCCGGGCGATGCTCCATGGCGCTTTCGCGCGCGACGCGGGCGAGCGCCTCGTCGCGGGACGGCAGCGGCATCCGCGCGAGATGGAGGATGAGCCCGACATAGGCGATGCCGAACGCCGCCAGCACGACGTAGCGCAGCGGATCGGCCATGCGCGGCCAGAGGCCGAGCCAGGAAAGGACGAGGAAGAGACCGCCGAGGCAAAGGATGGGGACGATGCGGGGCCAGGCGGCTTCCCAGACCAGCACCCGGCGCGCGCGGCCGACAGCCGTCGTGATCCGCCGCTGCGCCGCCGCTTCCAGCGCGGCCGGCAGCGCCGATCCCGTCTTGTTGCTGTCCGCAGTCTTGCCCGCGGGCTCGGTCATTGCCGCTCCGTCTTGTCCGCCACGCCCGCCGCCCCGGCTAGTGTAGCAACTGAAGTTGGGACGGGCGAGCCTTCCGGCAAGGTTTAGCGGTCAAGTGAGGCCGCGGCGAGACCGGCACGCCCGCATCGGAGGATGCGCGCGTGCCGGGTATTGCCTGTTAGCGCATGCCGCCGGAGGCGAGCAGCAGTTCACCGGTAAGCCAGCCCGAATCGGGGGAAGCCAGGAATACGGCAATCGTGCCGATATCGCCCGGCTGGCCGATTCGGCCGAGCGGCGTCTGCGCGACCAGCTGCTTCTCCAGATCGCTGCCGATGACGCCGGCCGTGCGCGTGCCCTCGGTCTCGACGCCGCCCGGATTGATCGAGTTCACGCGGATGTTCCGGCCCGCGAGCTCCTTCGACAGCACATGCGTGATCGCGTCGACCGCGCTCTTGGTGGCGGTATAGATCGACGAATTGGGCATCGGCAGCTGGCTGATGGTCGAGCCGATATTGATGACGCTGCCGCCTGCGGCACCGAAATGCTTCACGCCTTCCTGGGTGGTGAGCAGGAGGCCGAGCACGTTGGTGTTGAACTGCCGGTGGAACTCGTCCTCGGTGACGTCCTCGAGCGCGCCGAACTGGTAGACGCCGGCATTGTTCACGAGGATGTCCAGCGAGCCATAGGCCGCCTTGGCCTCGGCGAAGAGCCGCGTCACATCGGCCGATTTCGAAACGTCGCCCTGGACAGCGACGGCCTTGCCGCCCCTGCCTTCGATCTCCGCCACGACGCGGTCGGCGCCCTCCCTGCTGGAGGCGTAGTTGACCACGACGGAGGCGCCGGCGGCGGCCAGCTCCTTGGCGATGCCTGCCCCGATGCCCTTCGATGCGCCCGTTACGACCGCAATCTTGCCTGTCAGTTTGCTCAACTCATTCACTCCTGTTGGTATGAGTTGATTAGACAGTTAGATAATCGTCTAATCGTTACAAGAGCCGAGTCCGGTGAAATTTTCGGCCGCGGCCGGATTTCCTTCTCTTGGGTCAGATCTGGGAGAGCTGGGCCAGGTAGGCGTCGAGCACGTCGCGGCGCAGGACGAGGCTTGCGAACTTGCCTTCGCGCACGATCTCGATCAGCCCCGCCGTCTCCAGTTCCTTCAGATGATGGGAAATGGTGGCGGCGCTGACCTGCTGGTTCTGGACGACGCAGCTGCAGGCCAGCGGCGCGCTGGAGGCGCCGAGGTCCTTCAGGATCTGGTAGCGGCGCGGCTCGGCCAGCGCCTTCGAGATCAGCACCACCTGCCGATCGCTGAGGCGGGGCTCGGAGCGCTGGGTCTGGCCGGGATCGAGGGGAAACGCGTCTGCGTTGGTCATCGCCCCTCCAATATCGGTATTGCGCGGCAAAATGGCAATCTTGCCGCGCAGCGGCGGTGGAGCCGGGGCTGGCCTATTCGGCCAGCCACTCCGGCAGCCTGTCCATGCCGATCAGCTCGTCATAGGTCTGACGGGGCCGGATGACTGCGAATTCGCTGCCATTGACCAGTACCTCGGCGGCGAGCGGCCGCGTGTTGTAGCTCGACCCTTGCACCGCGCCATAGGCGCCGGCCGTCATCACCGCGATCCGGTCGCCCGGTTCGACGGCGGCCATGGTGCGGTTCAGCGCCAGGAAATCGCCGGTCTCGCAGACGCCGCCGACGACGTCGGCGAAGATCTCGCGCGCGCCGGGCTTCGGCAGGGCGACCGGCAGGATGTCGTGATGCGCCTCGTAGAGCGTCGGGCGGATCAGGTCGTTCATGCCGGCGTCGACGATGACGAAGGTCTTGGCGGCGCCTTCCTTCACATAGACGACCTCGGAGACCAGAATGCCGGCATTGCCGACGATCATCCGGCCCGGCTCGAACAGGATCCTGCCGCCGAGATTGCCGAGCCGCTTGCGCACGATCGACGCATAGGCTGCCGGGTCCGGCGGGGCTTCCTCGTCGAGGTGATAGGGGATGCCGAGGCCGCCGCCGCCATCGACATGGTCGATGGTGTGCCCATCGGCGCGGAGCTCGCGCACGAGGTCGGCGAGCAGGCCATAGGCGGCATCATACGGCGCCATGTCGGTGATCTGGCTGCCAATATGCATGTCGACGCCGGCAACCTTGATTCCCGGCAGCGCGGCGGCGCGGGCATAGACCTCGCGGGCGCGCTGGTAGGGGATGCCGAACTTGTTCTCGGCCTTGCCGGTGGTGATCTTGGCGTGCGTCTTGGCGTCGACGTCGGGATTAATGCGCAGCGAGATGGTCGCGATCTTGCCCTTGGCGGTCGCGATCTCGGAGATCCGCTCCAGTTCCGGCTCGGATTCGACGTTGAAGCAGAGAATGCCGGTATCGAGCGCCAGCGCGATCTCGCGCGCCGTCTTGGCGACGCCGGAGAAGACGATCTTTTCCGGCGGGCAGCCGGCGGCGAGCGCGCGGCGCAATTCGCCTTCCGAGACGACGTCCATGCCGGCGCCCTCGGCGACCAGCGTCTTCAGCACGGCCTGGTTGGAATTCGCCTTCACGGCGTAGCAGACGAGCGTGTCCAGCCCGGCCAACGCCTCGCGGAAGACGCGAAAATGGCGGACGAGGGTTGCGGTCGAATAGCAGTAGAACGGCGTACCGACAGCCTCGGCGATATCGGCGATCGCCACGTCTTCGGCGTAGAGCGCGCCGTCGCGATATTCGAAATGGTTCATGGTAGGGTCATACCTCAGTCGTCATCCCGGGCTTGACCCGGGATCCATTCCGCCGCGGCCCTGGCCGGAGGAACCTCCCCAGGCTTCGGCTGGATGGATTCCCGCCTTCGCGGGAATAACGGCAATCCAATGATGGCTTTGGCGCCGCTCGATCGCGACGCTCAGAGAAGCTTGTCGATCCAGAGCGACTGGTCCGGCTTGGCCGGTTTCGAGACGTCGGGTTTCTTGCCGTCCGGGCCGGCATGCTCGGCGGAGAGCGCCTGGGGACCGCCCGGCGGCGGCTCCGGCGGACCCTTCACGCCGCAAGCGGCAAGACCCAGCGCGGCGGTCAAAAGTAGAATTCGGGCGGCAAGGGCCAAGGCGGCTTCTCCTGGGGACTCGTCGGTCGGCGGCGCATCTTATCCGATCGCGCCGCCCCGTCATTGGCAAACTTGGCCAAGCTGGCCTGTGCCGAACTTGGCAGGTTTGCGAAGGCGTCGAAGGCCTGTTCCTTGTCTTCCTGCATGTCCTTTTGATAGGCGAGCGG
>JAFKJZ010000587.1 GCA_017305815.1 Hyphomicrobiales bacterium | reverse complement strand
TTCCTGTTTTCCGGCCTCGTGCTGCGGCTCGAAGGCATCCGCGACAACGAGGCGATCGTCAGCCGCGCCATCAACGAAGCACCCAAGGTTCCATCCTATCAGGGCGGCAAGTTCCCGCTCTCGACCTATCTCGCCGAGGGCGTGCGCGGCCTGCTCGCCGACGAGGACGCCTGGGGCCGGCTGCCGCACCAGGTCGCCGATTGGCTCGAGCTGCAGAAATGGGCGTCGGTGCTGCCGAAGCGCGACGAACTGCTGGTCGAGACGTTTCCGCGCGGCGACCGCTTCTACATGGTCGCCTATCCGTTCGAGGGCAGGCTGGCGCACCAGACGCTCGGCATGCTGCTGACGCGGCGGCTGGAGCGGGCGAAGCTGAAGCCGATGGGATTCGTCGCCTCCGACTATGCGCTCGCCGTCTGGGGCCTCGGCGACATGGGGGCAGCGTTCGCGAAGAGGAAACCGGCGATCGGCGACCTGTTCGACCAAGACATGCTGGGCGACGATCTCGACGCGTGGCTCGCCGAAAGCCATCTGCTGAAGCGGACCTTTCGCGGCTGCGCGCTGATCTCCGGCCTGATCGAGCGCCGCCATCCCGGCAAGGAGAAGACCGGCCGGCAGGTGACGATCTCGACCGACCTGATCTACGACGTGCTGCGCTCGCATGAGCCCGACCACATCCTGCTGCAGGCGACCTGGGCGGATGCCGCCACCGGCCTGCTCGACGTGCGTCGCCTCTCCGACATGCTGGCGCGCGTGAAGAACCACATCCTGCACAAGCCGCTCGACCGCATCTCTCCGCTCGCCGTGCCGGTGATGCTCGACATCGGCAAGGAGCCGGTCGCCGGCGAGGCGCAGGAGGAGATTCTGCGCGAGAACGCCGACGACCTGGTGCGCGAGGCGATGGGCGAGGTGATGAAGGTGGAGTGAATTCCGTGTGGCGGAGGGATCTGGCGCGACCGGCCCAATCTCGGCCGCCTCCGCGGTTCGGCGAAAGTGCCTCGCCCTGCCCCACCCTCGCCGTCATCCCTGACTTGATCCGGGATCCATCCAGCTACACCGCCGGGAGTTGCACGCGTCAGGCCTCGGCGGCATGGATCCTCGCCTTCGCGAGGATGACGGCGGGGGTGGAAGCGACAGCGCGACAGCTTTCGCCAGGATCAGAGCCATCCTGCGGCGATCGGAATCACGACTTCGGGGTGTCCCGGGCGGCTTCGGGTGCTAGAGTCGCACCTGAATCGAATGCTTCGGGCGGAATCGCCCCGAGACGAAGGCTGGAATGCAAAGCGCGGCGACGACAGGTAGCGGAACGGAGACGGCGCGGGCCGGGCTTTCGGTCGCCTCGGTTCCGCTGGTGCCGCTCGTCGAGGGCGCGCTCTGGTGGCCGGACGAAAGCACGCTCATCGTCGCCGACCTGCATTTCGAAAAGGGCTCCTCCTTTGCCACCTTACGACACGATGGCGACGCTGAAGCGGCTCGCCGCCGTGATCGCCCGCATGACGCCCGCTCGCGTGATCGCGCTCGGCGACAGCTTTCACGATCGCCGGGGCGGCGACCGGCTGAACGAGGCCGACCGCGCCTCGCTCTGCGCGATGACAGCTTCGGCAGAATGGATCTGGATCGCCGGCAACCACGACCCGGAGCCGCCGCGCGATCTTGGCGGCCGGGCGTTCGGCGAACTCACGATCGGGCCGCTCACCTTCCGGCACGAGCCGCGCCCCGGCGAGAACACAGGCGAGATCGCCGGCCACCTGCATCCCGCCGCCCGCGTCGCCGGCCGTGGCCGCTCGATCCGGCGGCGCTGCTTCGCGGCGGACGGAAGGCGGCTGGTGCTGCCCGCCTTCGGCACGCTCGCCGGCGGCCTCAATGTTCTCGACGACGCCTTCCGCCCTCTCTTCGACGGCCGCGCCTTCCATGCCTGGGTGCTGGGCGACGCCGTCCACGCCATCGCCGGCCGCCGCCTCGTCGACGGCTAGCGCCCATCCTCCCAATTCAGAAGGACAGAGCCCCTCCCCATTCGTTTGACCGCGCTCGTCCGAGCGCGGGGCGCCCGCCCTCGCAGCCGCGTTTCACTACCGGACACGCGCCGGCGCCGCCAACAAGATGCCATGAAAGGAATGCCGCCATGCGCCTGGCCCCGTGCCTGTTCGCCCTGATCGCCGCCGCCCTCTCCGGTCCCGCCTTCGCCGCCGATGCCAGGCTCGAGGAAAGCCTCAAGGAGCTCGACGACACGACGCGCCTGATCCAGGTCTGCGATCTCGCCGTGATGGACAAGACCTCGAGCCGCAAGGAGGGCGTCACCGACCGCGCCTTCATCGACATGCTGCATCGGCCGGAAATCCATGGCGACATCGCGATCGGCGATGGCGGCGCCTTCCGCCGCAAGGGCGAATGGTACGAATTCTCCTATCGCTGCGCCGTCACGCCGGACCATATGCGGACGACGAAACTGAGCGTGAACGGCATCCGCCATGTGCCGCATTCCGAATGGGCGGCGAAGAACTTCTATCCCTGAGCGGCCGGCCCTGCCCGAAACGCGACGACGCATGTATGGTGCCGGCGATTTTCATGAAATGACGGAAGCGCGCGCTTGATACCCTGGGTCCGGCTCGACACGGCAACCATTCCCGATGGCGGCGGCGAATTGCGGCTGATGCAGCGCGGCGCCGAATTCTCCATCATGATCGGCTCCAACGAGCTGATGAACAGCCGCCTGAGCGGCTCGGAGGAGGCGCTCGCCTCCCTGTCCGCCGCGAAGATCGCCGGTCGGCCGAAGGCAAACGTGCTGATCGGCGGCCTCGGCATGGGCTTTACGCTGCGCGCCGCGCTCGCTGAATTCGCTGACGACGCGACGATCACCGTGGCGGAGCTGGTGCCGGCGGTGGTCGCCTGGGCGCGCGGCCCGATGCAGCCGGTCTTCGGCACCTGCCTCGACGATCCGCGCGTGAAAATACATGAGGGCGATGTTGGCCAGCCGATCCGCGCCGGCCGCGGCCAGTTCGACGCCATCCTGCTCGACGTCGACAACGGCCCGGAAGGGCTGACGCGCGAATCGAATGACGGTCTCTACACGATGCAGGGCCTCGGCGCCGCCTTCGCGGCGCTGCGCCCCGGCGGCGTCCTCGCCGTCTGGTCCTCGGGGCCGAACGCCGCCTTCACGCAGCGCCTGCGCAAGGCGGGCTTCGCGGCCGAGGAAGTCGGCGTGCGCGCCCATCGTGGCAAGCGCGGCGCCAAGCACGTCATCTGGATCGCCGTCCGCCCCGGCGGCTGACCACGCTCCAGCCTGGCCGCGCGCTCACGGCGCCGGGTTCGGCTGCATCGGCAGGGATCGCCGGCCGCGCGCCTCACCGGAGTCCACGCTCCGCCGGCGCGGCTCCTGGCCGTGGTGCTGCGTCTTTTCCCAGCGATGCGGCGCGACGAGAAGCTGGAAGAAGGCGCGGTAGCAGGCGAGCGACAGCAGCAGCCAGTAGCCCGGCAGGAATGGCAGCACGCCCGGCTGCCGCTTCTTGCGCCGGAGCCTCAGCGTCGCCCGCGACAGCAGGGCGAAGACGACATAACCGGCGACGAAGTTGAACACGTTCAGGAAGATCACCGCCGCCGCGAGCGGACTCCCGGCGCGCCAGATGACGGTCGGATCGATCGCCAGCGCCACCGCCGAGGCGATGTAGACCGGGTGGATCGCCGCCGCGACGATGGTGCCGAAGCCAGTCAGCAGGAAGCCCAGCATCCGCCGCGAGCCGATCGAGCGCCAGAGCCGCACCGGGTGGCGCATATGCACCAGGAAGGTCTGCATCCAGCCCTTGAGCCAGCGCGTGCGCTGCTTGAGCCAGAGCCGCATAGTGCGCGGCGCTTCCTCGTAGGTGGGACGGGTGATGGTGCCGGAGCGATAGCCGCAGCGGGCGAAGCGGATGCCGAGATCGGCGTCCTCCGTCACGTTGTAGGGGTCCCAGCCGCCGACCGCGCGCAGCGCCTCGATGCGGAAATGGTTCGACGTGCCGCCGAGCGGCAGCGGCATGTCGAGCGCGACCAGCGTCGGCAACACGCCGTCGAACTGCATGGAATATTCCATGGCGAAGAAGGCGGTCAGGCCGTTGACGTCGTCATTGTCGACGAGCAGCGGCGCCTGGATGCAGGCGAGCCGCTCGTCGCCGGAAGCGAAGGCGAGATAGGCCTCCAGCAGCTGGCCGGGATCCGGCCGGTCCTCGGCGTCATAGACGGTGACGAAGCGGCCGCGCGCCAGCGGCAGCGCGAAATCGAGCGCCTTCGGCTTGGTGCGCGGGGCACGGTCCGGCACCACCAGGATCTCGAACTCGCGACCCAGATCGAGCCTCTCCAGCGCGTGTCGGGTGGCGCGGTCGCGCTCCTCGACGATGAACTTGATGTCGAGCCGGTCCTTCGGCCAGTCGAGCGCCTCGAGCGCGCGGGCGAGGTCCGCCACCATGTGCGCCTCGTCATAGAGCGGCACGAGCACGCTGTAGACGGGAAGCCGCGAACGATCGACATCGAGCGGCGGCGCCGGCCGGAAAGTGCGTTCGAGCGCGACGCTGACGGCGAGCAGGCGAAGCAAGATGAGCGCCAGGAACAGGATCCCGAGCGCGATGTTGACAACCTGCACCGCCTGCCAGCCGAAATGCCAGAGCGCGAGACCGCCCAGCGCCAGGCAGAAGAGAAGGAAGACCACCTGTGCCGACGTCAGCAGTCGGCGGGCCGACAGATCCGGATGGGCGCGATCGAAGCCCGACACGGCGTGATCGACCAGCTGGACGGATCCCGATTCCGTCAGGCAGCGGCGGATCGCCGAAGGCGTGGTCACGGTCAGGCGCGCGGCCAGGTCCGGCGCCGCCGCCAGCGCCGTCGCCAGCCGACCGACATCCTCCGCCCGCGGCGCAATAAGCAGCCGGCGGGACCCGCCGTCCTCCAGCATGGCGACCCGGCCGGCGCGGATGGCGGCCGCCAGCGGCGCGACGTCGCCGTTTCCTTCATGCGGCACCGCCGTCTCGAAGGTCCGTTTCGGTGTGGGATCGAACGGCAGGCCGAGGCGCGCGGCCAGCGCGGCCGAACGCGTGGCTTCATCCGGCGTTCCCCCGCCAGGCGGATCCCAGCCGTAACGCATTCGCTCCCCCGCCACACCTGTCGGGGCCGCCCGCTTGTCCGGGTTCGTGCCCATCGACAATTGGTCTATAGTCCGCACGCGCCATCCCCTTGGCTTACGTTACGGCAACAACCAATTCAGAGTGATACAGGCATGTGGCGGCGATTGGCAAGCTTCGCAATCCTGGCGAGCATCGTGGCGGTGGCGGCCGCCGCGGGCTGCGTCGGCCCGGCGACGGCCCAGAACGCTCCCGAGGCGCGCCCCAGCGAGGGCGTCGTCATCCCCGACCTCTGGGACCCGAACCGCCGCCTCGACAAGCCGGCAACGACAGCGCTGACCGGCATCCGCTTCACCACGACCGACGATTTTCCGCCGTTCAACTTCACCGGGCCCGACGGCAAGCTCACCGGCTTCAACGTCGATCTCGCCCGCGCCATCTGCCGCGAACTGAGCGTCCCCTGCACGATCCAGGCGCGCCCCTGGGACGGGCTGATCGACACGGTCGCGGCCGGCCGCGTCGACGCGGCGCTTGCCGGCATCGCGATCACCCCGGAAAGCCGGGCGAAGCTCGAATTCTCGGATGTCTATCTGCGCCCGGTCGCGCGCTTCGTCGGCCGCAAGAGCGCGCCGGCGGCGCGCCTCAACACGGACGGGCTTGCCGGCCGGAAAATCGCCGTCGCCAAGGGCAGCTCGCACGAGGCCTATCTCGCCGCCTTCTTCCCGGCGAGCACGCGCATCGCCGTCGAGACGCCGGGCGCGGCCGCGGACGCGCTGAAGGCGGGCAGCGTCGATCTCGTCTTCGGCGACGGGGTGCAGCTCGCCTTCTGGCTGCAGTCGGAGGCGGCTTCGGGGTGCTGCGATTTCATCGGCGGCCCCTATGTCGAGCCGCATTTCTTCGGCCAGGGGCTGTCGATCGCCCTGCCGCCGAAGCGCGACGATCTACGCCTGGCGCTCAACTGGGCCCTCGACAGCCTCTATGACAAGGGCGTCTTCGCCGAGCTCTACCTGCGCTATTTCCCGGTCGGCTATTTCTAGGGGCCCGACACAACTAAGCCCCTCACCCCAAAGCCCTCTCCCGCAAGCGGGCGAGGGCTTTGGGCCGCCGCGTTCGCAGCATGGAACTCGATGTACCGACGAGCCTCGGCGAGCCCCCTCGCCCGCTTGCGGGAGAGGGTTGGGTGAGGGTCTTGTGAACGACGCCTCAGAGCGTGCGGTAGCGGGCGCGGGCGCCGCGTTCGATCGCCGCCGCGGTCAGCGAGTCGACGTCGAGCACG
>JAFKJZ010000586.1 GCA_017305815.1 Hyphomicrobiales bacterium | reverse complement strand
CCGGCGACCGAGCTGTCGCGCAAGCTCGCCGAAGCGCTGGCGCCCTATCTGGAGACCGTGAAGGCCGCCAATCCGGATGGCGGGCTGAAGCATTATCCGGGCTCGCCCTGGCTGATCCGCCACCTGCTGCGCAAAACCGACCGCATGACCGCGGTCGAGATGCACCCGGAAGACCATGCGACCTTGGCCGAGCTCTTCGCCGGCGATTTCCAGGTCAAGGCGATCGAGCTCGACGGCTGGCTGGCGCTCGGCTCCTTCGTGCCGCCCAAGGAGCGGCGCGGTCTGGTGCTGATAGACCCGCCTTATGAGCAGCCGGACGAGTTCAAGACCCTGTTCGACCGGTTCGAGAAGGCCTATCAGCGCTGGCCGACGGGCGTCTATGCGCTCTGGTATCCGATCAAGGACATCGGGGCCGTCACCAACTTCCACAAGCGCCTCGCCGAGAGCGGCATTCCCAAGATCCTCGGCGCCGAACTCTGGGTGCGCGAGCGGGCGACGCCCGACACCTTCAACGGCACCGGGCTCGTGATCTGCAATCCGCCCTGGCAGATCGACCGCACGCTCGACGGCCTGCTGACAGGCCTCGCGCCGATCCTCGGCGAGACGGAAAAGGCAGGTCGCCGCGTCTGGTGGATTCGCGGCGAAACCTGACACTCCGGCCGGTCAGGCCGCGAAGGCGCGGTCCGGCCTCGCGTCGAAATCGAGGATCGGCCCGAGCGGAACGACGCCGGTCGGGTTAATCGTCTTGTGGCTCTCGTAGTAGTGCCGCTTGATGTGGTCGAAATCGACGGTCTCGCGGATGCCGTCCACCTGGTAGAGCTCACGCGTGTAGGACCAGAGCGCGGGATAGTCGACCAACCGGCGCAGGTTGCACTTGAAGTGGCCGACATAGACGGGATCGAAGCGCAGCAACGTGGTGAAGAGCCGCCAGTCCGCCTCGGTCAGCCGGTCGCCCGTCAGGTAGCGCTGCTCCGAGAGCACCCCCTCCAGCCAGTCGAGGCTGGCGAAGAGCGGATGGATCGCCTCCTCATAGGCCGTCTGGCTGGTCGCGAAGCCTGCCTTGTAGACCCCGTTGTTGACGGTGTCGTAGATACGCGCGTTGAGCGCGTCGATCTCTGGCCGCAGCGCCTCCGGGTAATAGTCGCCCGGCTTGGCGCCGACGCCGTCGAAAGCTGAATTCAGCATGCGGATGATCTCGGACGATTCGTTGCTGACGATCGTCCCGGTCTGCTTGTCCCACAGCACCGGCACGGTGACGCGGCCGGAATATTCGGGATCGGCCTTGGTATAGACCTGGTGCAGGAACCGGAAGCCGTTGACCTTGTCGGCGGTGACGCCCGGTCCGGGCTCGAAGGTCCAGCCGTTCTCGGCCATCAGCCAGTTGACCACCGAATAATCGATCATCCCCTCGAGCCCCTTCAGCGCGCGGAAGATCATCACGCGGTGGGCCCAGGGACAGGCGCGGGCAATATAGAGATGATAGCGGCCGGGCTCGGCCTTGAAGCCGCCCTTGCCCGTGGGGCCGGGGCTGCCGTCCGCCGTCACCCAGTTGCGAAAACCCGCCGCGCTGCGCTGAAAGCGACCGCCCGTGTTGCGGGTGTCGTACCATTGGTCCTGCCAAACGCCATCGACCAGAAGGCCCATATCCGTGCTCCGTTCATCGTTGAACGACATATCGGCTTAATCAGGAGTTGTTGCCAGCACTCCACACGGCGACTCTCTGTTCACCACCCTGCCCGATCCGGCCGGTGAATGCTTGACCGTCGTGGCGGCTGTGACGCATCGTCTGGCAGAGCGTCCTCTGGGGAATCGCAATCATGATCCGTCGCCTCGTCGCAGCCCTTTCCTTCGTCGCCGCCCTCGCCGGATCCGGCGCGGCCCTTGCGGCGGACTATGACGGCAGCTACGGCCAGGAAGTGCATCGCGGCAGCGTTCCGCTCTGCGATTCGCCCAAGGTTCTCTCCAACATCGCCGAGCGCTACCACTGGGCCAACACGCATACCTGGGGCAACAACCTCGCCTTCCGCGAAGTCGCCTCGGTCACCGAGACCCAGTTCCGTCCCGGCGATCCCGGCCTGATAGACCGCCGCTTCTGCAAGGCCGACGTCTACATCGCCGACAATGTCCGCCCCACCGCCGTCTACTACCTGATCGAGGAGCGCATGGGCTTCGCCTCGATCGGCTGGTATGTCGATTTCTGCGTGTCGGGCCAGGATCCGTGGCGCGTGCATGACGGCTGGTGCCGCACGGTTCGTCCCGGCTGGTTCTGAGCGTGAGGCCCTCCTCGGTCGTGCGCGGCCTGTTCGCCGCCTTCCTGGTGCTTGCCGGCTGGGTGACGAGCGCGCCGGCCTCGGCCGATACGCCAGGCGACTTCGATTTCTACGTCCTGTCGCTGTCATGGTCGCCGACCTATTGCCAGGATCGCGGCCGGTCGGATCGGATCCAGTGCGGCGGTCCGCGCCCGTTCGCCTTCGTCGTGCATGGCCTCTGGCCGCAATATGAGCGTGGTTCTCCGCGCGATTGCGATGTGGGCCCGCGCAGCGGCCTGCCGCGCCGCCTCGTCGACAGCATGCTCGACGTGATGCCGAGCCCGTCGCTGGTCCGGCACGAATGGCGAACGCACGGATCCTGCTCCGGCCTGCAGCCGGACGACTATTTCGACCTGACGCGGCAGGCGCGCGAGGCCGTGGAGATCCCGACGCAGTTCGTCGACCTGCCGGACTATCTGACCGTCTCGCCCCGCGACGTGGAATCGGCCTTCATCGCCGCCAATCCCGGCCTCAAGGCGGATGGCATCGCGGTCAGCTGCGATTCGCGCCGGCTGAAGGAAGTCCGCATCTGCATGACCAAGGACCTGCGCTTCCGCAGCTGCGCCGAGGTCGATCGCAAGGCCTGCCGCAACAACAGCCTCGTCATGCCGCCCGTCCGCTGACGCGGGCGGCGGCCGACGCCCGGCCCGCTTCTCCCTCCTTCGGACAAGGACCCCGAACTTTGCTCGTCCTGCGCAGTTCCCCCGCCTCGCCCTTCGGGCGCAAGGTCAGGATCGCCGCCCATCACCTGGGTCTGATCGACCGGATCGATATCGTCGCCGCCGACACCACCGATCCGAACGAAATCCTTCGGCAGCAGAATCCGCTCGGCAAGATCCCGGCTCTGATCCTCGAAGACGGCACGGTTGTTTACGATTCCCGCGTCATCGTCGACTATCTCGACCATCTCGCCGGGGGCGGGAAGATCATCCCGGCCGACGCGGCGTCGCGCTATCCCGCACTGGTGATGCAGGCGCTCGCCGACGGGATCGCCGACGCCGCGCTTCTCCAGGTCTATGAGAGCCGCTGGCGCGAGGAAGGGCAGCAGAGCGTCACATGGAAGACGCATCAGCAGGGCAAGGTCGAGCGCGGCCTCGCCGCCGCGGAGGCTCTCCCCTTCGACGGCGCGGTCCATGTCGGCACGATCGCGCTCGCCTGCGCCCTCGGCTATCTCGATCTTCGCTTCCACGGGGCCTGGCGCGCGACACATCCGAATCTGGTCGCCTTCCTCGACGACTTCGCGGCCCGTGTGCCGAGCTTCGAACAGACGCGCTTCAAGTCCTGATCCTTTTGTCTGGCCGCGTCTTCCGCCTGCGAGCCGGTGTCCGCTTCGCCTGAAGACACGCCCCCATCCCGGAGATTCGCATGAGCTTTTCAGTGGGCGATGCCCAGACCGTCGCCCGGATCCTGCGCGACGCGGCCGAGGCCGAGATCCTGCCGCGCTTCCGCCATCTGAGCGCCGGCGCCATCCGCCAGAAAACCTCGGCCGAGGACCTGGTCACCGACGCGGACGAGGCGGCCGAGCGGAAGATCACCGCGGCGCTGCTCAAGGAATTCCCCGGCGCGGTCGTTATCGGTGAGGAAGCGGTATCCGCTGACGAGACGCTGCTCGACCGGCTCGACGGGGCGGACCTCGCCTTTGTCGTCGACCCCGTCGACGGCACCAAGAACTTCGCGTCGGGACTGACGCTCTTCGGCGTCATGGCGGGCGTCGTCGTGCGCGGCGAGGCGGTCGGCGGCGTCATCCTCGATCCGATCGGCGGCGACTGGACCACGGCGCTGCGCGGCGAAGGTGCCTGGACGGAGAATTCCCGCGGCGAGCGCAACGATCTTCGCGTCGCAGCGCCGAAGCCGGTCAACGAGATGGCCGGCACCGCGTCCTGGTCGCTCCTGCCCGAGCCGTTGCGCACGCAGGTGTGCGCCAATCTCGCCGCCACCCGCTCGGCCGCCGGCTATCGCTGCGCGGCGCACGAATACCGGATGCTGGCGGGCGGCCACAGCCATTTCGCGCTCTATGCCAAGCTGACGGTCTGGGACCATGTCGCAGGCTGGCTGATCCACCGGGAGGCCGGCGGCTATTCCGCCCGCTTCGACGGCAGCGCCTATCTGCCGACGCATCGCGAAGGCGGCCTGCTCTGCGCGCCGGACGAGACAAGCTGGCGTGCGCTGCAGGCGGCCCTCTTCGCCGGCACGGAATATGCCGTCGCCTGAACGGCGCTATGTCGCCATTTCCGCAGAGAGCACCGGCATTCCACCGGTGCTCTTTTCATTTGTGCGCTCAGACGCCGCGCCCAAACGAAAAGAGCCGGCGGGTCGCCCCGCCGGCTCTTCGATACGGTTCGGAAGAACCGATTAGAACTTCACGCCAACGCCAGCACGGATCGTGTTGGTGTTGAAGTCGATGTCGGTGCCGCCCGGAGCGCCGATGTCGTAGTGCTCCTTGCCGTACGAAGCGTACTGGTACTCGACGCGAGCGGTGACGTTGTTCCAGACCTGGGCCTCGACGCCGGCGCCGACGGTCCAGCCCATGTGGGTCTTGTCGTCCGAGCCAGCACCGTCGACCGAAGCCTTGGCGCCCGAGAGAGCCGCGCCGCCCGTGCCGTAGGCCAGGTAG
>JAFKJZ010000585.1 GCA_017305815.1 Hyphomicrobiales bacterium | reverse complement strand
CCGCCGGCCGGCGCGCCCAATGTGCTGCTGATCATGACCGACGATGTCGGCTTCGGCGCGCCAAGCACATTTGGCGGCGTCATCCCGACTCCCGCGCTCGACCGGATCGCCGCAAGCGGCCTGCGCTATACGCAGTTCCATTCCACCGCGCTCTGCTCGCCCACCCGCGCGGCGCTGATCACCGGGCGCAACCACCACTCGGTCGGCTTCGGCCAGATCTCCGAAATGGCGACGGGCTACCCCGGCTATGACAGCATCATCGGTCCGGAATCGGCGACGATCGGCGAGATCCTGCGCGAGAACGGCTACGCCACGTCGTGGTTCGGCAAGGACCACAACACGCCCGCCTTCGAGGCGAGCCAGGCCGGCCCCTTCGACCAGTGGCCGGGCGGCATGGGCTTCGACTATTTCTACGGCTTCGTCGGCGGCGACACGAGCCAGTGGCAGCCAAACCTCTTCCGCAATACCACGGCGATCTATCCCTATCTCGGCCACCCCGGGTGGAACCTGACCACGGCGATGGCGGACGAGGCCATCAACCACATCAAGATGCTGAACGAGGTCGATCCGTCGAAACCGTTCTTCGTCTACTACGTGCCGGGCGGCACGCATGCACCGCATCATCCGACGCCCGAATGGATTGACCGGATCAGCGCCATGCACCTGTTCGACCAGGGCTGGAACGCGCTGCGCGACCAGATCTTCGCCAACCAGAAAAAGCTCGGCGTCGTTCCCGCCGACGCGCAGCTGACGCCCTGGCCGAGCGATCGGCTGAAGAACTGGGACCAGCTCTCCGCCGACGAAAAGAAGATGTTCATCCGCCAGGCCGATGTCTACGCGGCCTATCTCGCCTATACGGATCACGAGATCGGCCGGGTGATCCAGGCGGTGCAGGATGCCGGCAAGCTCGACAACACGCTGATCATCTATATCAGCGGCGACAATGGCTCGAGCGCCGAGGGTTCGCTCAACGGCACGCCGAACGAGGTGGCCCAGTTCAACAGCGTCGAGGTGCCGGTCGCCGACCAGCTCAAATATTTCTACGACGCCTGGGGATCGGACCAGACCTATCCGCACATGGCGGTCGGCTGGACCTGGGCCTTCGACACGCCCTACAAATGGACCAAGCAGGTGGCGTCGCATTTCGGCGGCACGCGCCAGGGCATGGCGATGTCGTGGCCTGACGTCATCAAGGATCCCGGCGGCATCCGCAACCAGTTCCACCATGTCATCGATATCGTCCCGACCATCCTCGAGGCGACGCATATCCAGGCGCCGGTGATGGTGAACGGCGTGGCGCAGAAGCCGATCGAGGGCGTCAGCATGGCCTATACATGGGACAAGGCCGATGCCGACGTGCCGACCCGGCACGAGACGCAGTATTTCGAGATGTTCGGCAATCGCGGCATCTACCACAAGGGCTGGTACGCCAATACGGTGCCGATCAGCCCACCCTGGGAACTCGGCGCGACGCCGAATCCCGACGTCATCAACGCGTATAAGTGGGAACTCTACGACCTCACCAAGGACTGGACGCAGAACAACGACCTGGCGGCGGCCAATCCGGCCAAGCTGACGGAGATGCAGGAACTCTTCCAGACCCAGGCGGCGCGCTACCAGGTGTTCCCGCTCGACAATTCCGTGGCCACGCGGATGGTGACGCCACGGCCGAGCGTCACCGCCGGGCGATCCGAATTCACCTATTCGGGTTCGCTGACCGGCATTCCGATGGGCGACGCGCCGCAATTGCTGGCGACCTCCTACACGATCACCGCCGATGTCGACATTCCGGAAGGCGGCGGCGACGGCATGATCCTGACGCAGGGCGGCCGGTTCGGCGGCTACGGCTTCTATGTGCTGAAGGGAAAGCCGGTCTATGTCTGGAACCTGCTCGACCTGAAGCGGGTGCGCTGGGAGGGCAAGGAGGCGCTGACGCCCGGCAAGCACCGGCTTGTGTTCGATCTCAAATATGACGGGCTCGGCTTCGGCACCTTCGCCTTCAACGACATGAGCGGCGTCGGCCGGCCGGCGGACGGGACGCTTTCGGTCGATGGCAAGGTGGTGGCGAGCGAGCGGATGGAGCAGACGGTTCCCGTCATCCTGCAATGGGACGAGACGATGGACATCGGCTCGGACACCGGCACATCGGTCGACGACCAGGACTACCAGGTGCCGTTCCCCTTCGCCGGCGCGATCGACCGGCTGACGATCAAGATCGACCGACCGGTGCTGTCGCCCGCCGATATCCAGCGCCTGCGCGCGGCGCAGCGCGACAATCATTCGAGCGAGTAGCCGTACGGACCGGATCGGCGGCCGCTGGCGCGGCGGTTGATCTGCCTCAAGGGAGGATGCGGCCGCAGGCGGCAAACTGTCCGGACGGGCCGAGGCCCGCGGTTCGGAACAGGAAGGGTAGGGGAATGCTGGCAAGGGACATCATGCATGGGCCGGTGATCTCGGTCGAGCGGGAGACGCCGGTCGCCGATATCGCGAAGCTGCTGATCGAAAAGCGCATCAGCGCGGTGCCGGTGATCGACGACAGCGGCGCTCTCGCCGGCATCGTCTCGGAGGAGGACCTGATCCATCGCGAGCGCGCCGGCACCGAGATCGGCCGTCCCTGGTGGCTCCGCATCTTCGCCAACGACCAGATCCTGGCCGACGACTACGTCAGGAGCCACGGCATGCGCGCGACCGACGTGATGACGAGCGAGGTGATCTCCGTTCCCGAGGATGCGCCGCTGCTGAAGATCGTCGAGCTGATGGCGAAGAACCATATCCGCCGCGTCGTCGTGCGCGACGGCAACCGGCCGGTCGGCATGATCTCGCGCGCCGATGTGCTGCGCGCCGTCGACGAGATAGAGCAGACGCGGCAATCGACCGACCGGGACCGCGAGATCCGCACGCTGCTCTTGACCGAACTGCGCAAGCAGCCCTGGTTCCGCCTGCAGGACCAGGACGTCGCCGTCTCCGGCGGCGTCGTGACCTATCGCGGCGTCGTCGGCACGCCGTCGGAGCAGGCGGCGCTGCGCGTCGCCGCCGAGGCCGTTCCCGGCGTCGTCCGCGTCATGGACCTGACGCTCGCCGAGAGCGACACGACGCTGTTCTAGCCGCGCGGGCCGGCCCTAGGCGGAGCCGGCGCCGTAGGGCCAGCTCCAGTCGCGGATCTCCGGCATGTCTTCGCCGTGGCGGCGGATGTATTCCTCGTGCTCGATCAGCTTGTTCTGCATCGCCTGCTTGGCGTGGGCGGCGGCGGGCAGGAGGC
Organism: Hyphomicrobiales bacterium; assembly: GCA_017305815.1. Taxonomy (GTDB): domain Bacteria; phylum Pseudomonadota; class Alphaproteobacteria; order Rhizobiales; family Kaistiaceae; genus Kaistia; species Kaistia nematophila. Next base: position 1,665 of record JAFKJZ010000585.1, on the reverse strand, counting down.
CGGGCACGCGGTCGATCACCGTCATGGCGAGGTGGAAGCGGTCGAGGCCGTTGATCACCGTCATGTCGAACGGCGTCGTCGTCGTGCCTTCCTCCATGAAGCCGCGGACATGGAAATTGGCGTGGTTGGTGCGCCGGTAGGTCAGCCGGTGGATCAGGTGCGGATAGCCGTGGAAGGCGAAGACGACCGGCTTGTCGGTGGTGAACAGGCCGTCGAAATCGCGCGCGGCGAGGCCGTGCGGATGCTCGCTCTCGTCCTGCAGCGCCATCAGGTCGACGACGTTGACGACGCGGATCTTCAACGCCGGGAAATGCTGGCGCAGCAGGTCGACGGCGGCGAGCGTTTCCAGCGTCGGCACGTCGCCGGCGCAGGCCATGACGACGTCGGGCTCGCTGCCCTGGTCGTTGCAGGCGAAATCCCAGAGCCCGATGCCGGCGCGGCAGTGCTTCACCGCGCTCTCGATGTCGAGCCATTGCGGCGCCGGCTGCTTGCCGGCGACGATGACGTTGATGCGGTCATGCGTGCGCAGGCAATGGTCGCCGACCCAGAGCAGCGTGTTGGCGTCCGGCGGCAGGTAGATGCGGACGATGTCGGCCTTCTTGTTCGCCACCACGTCGATGAAGCCGGGATCCTGGTGGCTGAAGCCGTTGTGGTCCTGGCGCCAGACATGCGAGGTGAGCAGGTAGTTCAGCGAGGCGATCGGCTTGCGCCAGGGCAGCTCGCGCGAGACCTTCAGCCATTTTGCGTGCTGGTTGAACATGGAATCGACGATGTGGATGAAGGCCTCGTAGCAGGAGAACAGGCCGTGCCGGCCGGTGAGCAGGTAGCCCTCCAGCCAGCCCTGGCAGAGATGCTCGCTCAGCACCTCCATCACCCGCCCGTCCGGCGACAGGTGGACGTCCTCCGGGATCGTCGGCTCCATCCAGGCGCGGTCGGTCACGGCGAACACGGCGTCGAGCCGGTTCGAGGCGGTCTCGTCCGGCCCCACGATGCGGAAATTGCGCGTCTCGGCGTTCAGCCGCATCACCTCGCGCAGATAGGCGCCGAGCACCCGCGTCGCCTCGGCTTCGCCGGCGCCGGGGGCGGCGACCGTCACGGCGAAATCGCGGAAATCCGGGCAGCGCAGGGGCCGGCGCAGCAGGCCGCCATTGGCGTGCGGGTTGCTGCCCATCCGCCGCGTGCCGGCCGGGGCGAGCGCCCGCAGCTCTGGCAACAGCCGGCCGGCCTCGTCGAACAGCTCTTCCGCCCGGTAGCTCTTCAGCCAGCTTTCGAGCTGGGCGAGATGGGCCGGGTTGCTGGCGATGCCGGAGAGCGGCACCTGATGCGAGCGCCAGAACCCTTCCGTCTTCAGCCCGTCCACCTCCTTCGGGCCGGTCCAGCCTTTCGGGCTGCGGAAGACGATCATCGGCCAGAGCGGCCGCTCGATCGGCCCGCCGGCGCGCGCCTCGGCCTGGATGTCGCGCAGCCGCGCCAGCGCCGCGTCGAGCGTCGACGCCATCGCCGCGTGCATCGCGGCAGGCTCCGAGCCCTCGACGAAGAACACTTCGTGGCCGAGGCCCTCGAAGAATTTCCTGAGTTCAGCGTCGCCGAGGCGGCCGAGCAGGGTTGGGTTGGCGATCTTGTAGCCGTTCAGGTGCAGGATCGGCAGCACGGCGCCGTCGCGGG
>JAFKJZ010000274.1 GCA_017305815.1 Hyphomicrobiales bacterium | reverse complement strand
GGTCGTCCTCGGAGAGAGACAGCAGTTCGCGACACACAGCCCGACCCCAGGCGAGCGTCAGCCGCGTCAGCACCAGCAGGCGGTCGAGCCTCGAGATCGCTTCCGGCAGGACGAGGCGGCCATCCGGATCGTCGGCGGCGGCCTCGAGGATCTGGTCCTCCTCGTCGACATCGCCGATCGGCCGGATCGCCGGCAGGATGGCGGCGCGGCCGCCGAGCCGTTCCAGGATTTCGGCATGCAGCGAGCGCGCGGCGCGGCGCGTCGGCACGAGGATGGTGATATCGGCGAGCGCCAGCGGATCCTTAGCCGGATTCGGAATGGCTCCGAAGCGGCCGGAGAACAGCGCATCGACGAGGGTCGGCAGGAAGGGCGTGCCCGGCGGGATCGTGAAGACGCGCGGGTTCGACCTCGTCATCGTGCCTCAGGCTGCGCTTTCGGAAACCGACATCTCGGCCTCGCGGATCGCTTCCGGCGTGCCGACATGCAGCCAGGTGCCGTCCATGCGGATGCCGAACAGGCGGTCCCTGGCGATGGCGCGGTCGAACAGCACATTCAACGAGAACGAGCCTTCCGGCGCATCGGCGAAGAAGCGCGGCGACAGGATGGCGGTGCCGGAATAGACGAAAGCGGCAACCGTGCGCTCGACGCGGCGGGAAAGCCGGCCGTCCTTGTCCATGATGAAATCACCGAGGCCGGGATAGCCGATCGCGGTCACCGTCGGCGCCAGCATCAGGAGCGCGTCCATCTTGCTGTCGTCCCAGGCGCGGGCGAGCCAGTCGAGATTGGGGCGCGGCCCCTCCAGCCAGAACGAATCCGAATTCATCACGTAGAACGGCTCGTCGCCGAGTAGCGGCAGCGCCTTGGTGATGCCGCCGCCGGTCTCGAGCAGCGCGCCGCGCTCGTCCGAGACGATGACCTTCGGCGCCGTGCGCTTCCTGACGTGGGTTTCGACGAGATCGGCGAGGTAGTGGACATTGACCACCGCCTCCTCGACGCCGGCGTGGGCGAGGCGATCGAGCGCATGGTCGATCAGCGAGCGGCCGGCGATCTCGATCAGGGGTTTGGGAACCGTTGCCGTGACGGGCCGCATGCGCTTGCCGATCCCGGCGGCGAGCACCATGGCGCGCTTCGGATGGATCGGCGTGTTGAGATGGGAGGTCGGCATATCGGTCTCGGACAATTCCGTTGTTCTTGGCTCTGGCTTCGGCCGCCTCGAAGGCGCCGTCAGTCGTCGAGCGGCAGGTATCGTTCATACCAGAGTGCCAGACCGGAAAGAACCGGATGGCGCAGACACCGCCGCAGATAGCCCCTTACACGGGGAATGTGACGAAGATATTGGGGCTTGCCCGCCGCCGCCGCCAGGCGGGCAAATCCGCCCAGCACCTTGGTCGCACGCTGCGCCCCGGAAATCGCATAGGCCTCGCGGAAGGCGGCCTCGTCGAAGGTCCCGAGCGCTCGCCGCGCCGCCACATAACGATCGGCGAGCAGATGCTCCAGCGCCGGCTCGACCGAAACGCGGACGTCCTGCAGAAGCGAGGCGACGTCATAGGCCGAGGCGCCGATCATCGCATCCTGATGATCGAGAATGCCGATCCGCCGCAATCCCTCGCGCTCCGACAGCCAGAGCAGGTTGGGCGAATGGAAATCGCGCAGCAGCCAGCTCTTCTCGACCGCGTCGAACCGCTCGAACAGCTCGCACCAGACCGCGACGAAGGCCATCTCCGCCTCGTCGGACAGCGGCTCGCCATTGACATAGGGCGCGTACCAGCGCGGCAGCAGGTCGACCTCGATCGCCAGCGCCCCCTCGTCAAAGGGCGGAATGCGATGGATCGTGCCATCCGGCAGCGGCAGATCGACGGGACGCGGCACCGCATGCAGCGCCGCGAGCACATCGATGGCGATGCCATAGCGCCCGGGATCCGGCGCGCCGCCAGTCAGCACGCCCTCGCTGCCCAGATCCTCGACAAGCAGCAGCCCCGCCGGCATGTCGGCGGCCAGGATCGCCGGCGCCGAGAAGCCGGCGGCTCGCAGGCCGTCGCTCATCGCCACGAAGGGGCGGACATTGGTGGCACGGTGCGCGAGGTCATCATAGGTGCGGCCATCGCGCACCGCCGGGCCCGGCCGCTCCGGCGCGTCCATTACCACGGCGCGACGGTCATCCGGCGTCTCCACCCGCTCATAGGCGCGCGTCGACGCATCGCCCTGCAAATGCCGGCGGATGGCATCCGCCATGCCGGCGGCAGCAAGGAAGGCGCGGATCGCCAGCGTGCGCCGCAGCCGCTTCAGCCAGCCGGCATCGCCCGAAAGCGTCGCCACGCGGCCGGCGCCATGGATCTCGAGCGCGATCTCGAGCCGGTTGGCTGGCAGGCTTTCCTCGGCCCGCTCCGGCCATTCGACGAGCACGACGCCCTCGCTCACAGCCTCGTCGAAGCCGATCTCCTCCAGCTCGTCGGCGGAGCCGAGGCGATAGAGATCGAAATGAGCGATCGGCAGGCGGGTATCGTAGGTCTGGACGATGGTGAAGGTCGGGCTCGGCACCTCGAGCTCGGAATTGCCCGCGACGGCACGGATCAGCGCGCGGGCGAAGCTGGTCTTGCCGGCGCCGAGATCGCCGCGCAGCGCGATGACGTCGCCTATGGCGAGCTTGGCCGCGACGTCCTCGGCGAGACGGATGGTGGCCGCCTCGTCGGGCAGCTCAACCCGGATCGGATCCAGCGGGCTCATTCAGCGGCAACAGCGAGCTCGGTCGGCCGGATCGGCAGATGCACGCTGACCTCCGTGCCGTGACCTTCCTCGGAGCGGATGCTGACCGTGCCGCCATGCAGCTCGACGAAGCTCTTGACGATGGCGAGGCCCAGGCCGGCACCGCCGCGCGCCGAGCCAGCGGCGCGGCTCTCGAAGCGATCGAACACCGAGGCGAGGAATTCCGGCGCAATGCCCGGGCCCTGGTCTTCGACGCTGAAGACGATCGCCTCCGCGGTGCGGCTGGCGCTGAGCACGACCGAGCTGCCGAGCGAGGAGAAGCCGACGGCGTTCGAAAGCAGGTTGTAAAGGATCTGGCGGACGCGCTTCTCGTCGGCGATGAAGCTGCCGATGCCGGCCGGGATCCGCGTCTGCAACAGCAGCTGCGATTCCTGCAGCCGGTCGCGCACGCCCTCGATCGCCGCAGCGACGGTGCGCTCGATATCGACCTCGCCCAGTTCGAGCGCGATGATGCCGGCGTCGACGGTCGCGAGGTCGAGAATGTCATTGACGATCGCGAGCAGCGCGCCGCTCGAGGACAGGATGTAGCCGGTATATTCCTGCTGCTTCTCGGTCAGCGGCCCGATCGAGACGTCCGAAAGCAGCTGGGTGAAGCCGATGATGTTGGTGAGCGGCGAGCGCAGCTCATAGGACACATGCTGGATGAAGGCGTTCTTCAGCCCGTCGGCGGCTTCCAGCGCCTCGTTGCGGTCGGTCAGGGCGCGCTCGACCTGCACCGTATCGCTGACGTCCATGAAGGTGACCATGGTCTGCCCGCCGGGCAGCGGCACGGTCGCATAATCGACGACGCGGCCATCGGAGCGCTCCATGCGCCCGGACGTCGGGGCGCGGCCCTCGTCGAGACCCGCGACCGAGGCGGTGAAGCGCGTCCAGGCGGCCGGCGCGTCATGGAGGCGGCGGCAGGCGCGCTCGACCTCGCTGATATGGGGATGGCCGGCCAGGAAGGCCGGATCGAGCCGCCAGATCCGCGCGAAGGCGGGATTGTCGAGCCGCAGGCGTCCATCCGAGCCGAACACCGCGACGCCTTCGGCCAGATGGTCGAGCGTCTCGCCCTGCACGCGCGACAGCGCGTTGTAGCGGCTCTCCAGCTCCAGCTGCTCGGTGACGTTCTCGTAGATCCAGGTGATGCCGCCCTGCGGATGCGGATTGGCGAGGACGCGCAGCGTCTGGCCGTCCGGCAGGTGCCACCAATGCTCGCGCGCATCGAGCGACTGGTAGGCGGTGAGCAAGTCGTTGCGCCAGCTCTTGAAGTCCGCCTGTTCGGGCAGGCGGCGGCTGGCGCGCATCCGGTCGAGCACGGCGCTCTCGTCGGGCTGGCTGTCGAGGAAACCGGCCTCGAGGCCGAACAGCGAGCGGAAGGCGGCGTTATAGGAACGCAGCCGGCGATCGGAGCCGAACACGGCAACGGCGGTGGCCAGCTGGTCGAGCGTCCGGGCATGGAACTCGACCAGCCGCTTCATCTGGTTCTGCACGGTCTCGAGTTCGGTCGCGTCGATGGCGATGCCGGCGCTGCCGGTGCCGGAGACAACGTCGACGACGTCGAAGATGCGCCGGGCGCCGGCGACGATGGCCGGCAGGCGGCGCTCCGAAACCGGCTGGCCATCGTGACCGGAACCGATCGCCTCACGACCGGCGGTATCGAGGAATTCGAGATTGCGCGTGACGGCGTCGACCGGGTCGCGCGCCTCGACGGCGCGGGCAAACGCATTGTTGACCCAGGACAGCTTGCCATCCCTGCCACGGATCCAGGCCGGCATCGAGGTCGCCTGGAACAGCGCCCGCATCGCCTCGACGTCCTCGGTCAGGCGATGGTGGCGCGCCTCCAGCTCGGCCAGCGCCAGCCGGTCGCCCGAGAGATCGCGGAAACGCACCACGGCGCGGCCGCCGGCGGTCCGGCCGACCGCCTCGACGAAGCTGCCATTGCCAGTCTCGAGCGTGATCGCGAAGGTCTCGCCGCGCTTGCGCAGGGTTGCGATCGCCGTATCGAGCGAGCTCGCGGCCATCGGCTCGAGCCAGGCGCCAAAGGCGAGGAAGGCGGAGCGATCTTCCGGCGCGCCGCAGGATTTCGGCAGGCGCCCCATCACCAGCGGCGGCTCGCCGGGAGCGCTCCAGGCGACCAGACGCTGGTCCTCGGCATCGACCAGCGCCTCGGCGCGATCGGCGCCGGCCTTGAAG
>JAFKJZ010000273.1 GCA_017305815.1 Hyphomicrobiales bacterium | reverse complement strand
GGTGCCATGGTGGCTGGTCAGCCGATCGTTTGGGGATGTACTACTGGAACAGCACAGGCTACTCCCACTGGCGGTACCACGATGTACAAGTACGTTCCTGCTAACTGCCGCTTCTAAAACGGGTTAATCCAGGCTCAATTGTTGAATAGTGCCTGAGCTGCCTCGCGGCAACTGCGAGGCAGCTTTTTTATTGATTACAGCACTTTGCGATGTTTTCTCTCGTTCGCTTGCGATTAGCCGTTAAAGCATCATGCATTCATCTTGGTATCAGCGCTGTGGTGGCCTTGATTGTGGCTGCCGTGGTGCTGGGATTGTGGTTCCCGTTTCCATATCGCAGCCTGGCTGGCGGCCAGCATCTGTTTTGGATCTTGATCGGAGTCGATGTGGTATGCGGTCCGTTACTGACAGCTATCATTTTCAACCCAAAAAAGTCACGCCGTGAATTGCTGTTTGATTTGACGCTGGTTTTCGTCATACAGTTAATGGCCTTGGCGTATGGTTTGCACAGCATTAGCGAGGCTCGGCCGGTTGTATTGGCTTTTGAGGTGGATCGTTTGACAGTTGTATCGGCTGTGCAGGTCGACAAGAAAGCAATGTCCGCATCGCAAGCGCTCTCCTGGGGTGGACCAGTATTGGTGGGCACACGTGATCCGAAGAGTGGAGATGAAGTGCTAGAAAGCGTCGAAATGTCAATCCAGGGTATTGAAATCAGCGCTCGCCCTGACTGGTGGCAGCCCTATGACGCCAGCAAACCCCAGATCCGACGCCGCATGAAGTCGCTGTCTATTCTGCGTGCCGGAAAAAATATGCAAACTCAGGCAGATATTGATGCCGCAGCGAAAAAAACTAGGTTGAAAATCGACCAGCTTTATTATCTTCCACTTGTCAGTCAGAAATCCCTGGATCAGTGGATCGCTTTGTTGGACGCGCAGGCCAATATTGTCGGCTATGCTTCCGTTGGCGGCTTTGATTAGCTACAGGACCTGAACGTCGAGCAGTTGTGGGGATCGGGGGCCAATGGCGGCAAGGTCACGCGGGTCTCCAGCGGCGGGCTGAACAACTCTCGCTTCAATTTGAGCGGGTTCGAGGACTTGGGCGGCGGCAACCGCGCATTCTTCACGTATGAGCCCATGTTCTCTGCCGCGAACGGCACGCAATCGGCGCAGGCGCGCCAGTCGTTCGTTGGCCTGAAGGGGGCGTGGGGCGACGTGTCGCTCGGCCGTCAGTTCACGCCGCCTTACTGGATCGCCGGTTACGCCGACCCTAGCTGGGCGGCGGACTTCAGTATGGTCAACAACATGGAGTTCTTCTACGCGTCGTACCGCGTCGACAACGCCATTCAGTACAACACGCCCCGCTGGCATGGGCTGATGGGCCGCTTCATGGCCACCACCGGTGTAGGCGACGGCACGCGCTCGGGCCGATTCTATTCGGCCGGCCTCGATTACCGCAACGGCGGCATCTTCCTGGGCGCCGTCAGCGAGTTGCAATATACGCGCGACATCTACTCGTCGAGCCAGATCCACTCGTCGCGCGACAACTACTTCTCGGCCACCTACAAGTTCGGCAGCGTCGAGCCGACCCTGATTTATCACACGTACAACGGCTACTACGCGTACCCGCCGTATGTCGCATTCAACGTGCGCGGCTGGGATATTCAGGCCGGTGTGCGGTATGCGCTGACCGACCGTCATCGCTTCTACGCGAGCTTTGTCCATCGCCAGGACGACGACAACAAGGCGCTCTCGAACGGCAACGGCTTCGTGATCGGCTACATGTACGGCTTGTCCAAACGCACCACGCTTTACGCCACCTATGCCCGTGTGCAGCACAGCAACGACACAACGGTGCATTACCCGGTGACGTTCCAGGTCACGCCGACCGGCACACAGAATCCGTCGGGCGTGCAGTTCGGCATCCGCCACGCGTTCTGACGCGTTCCGATCGGCGACATCACGCCGCCAGCGCCTGACTGACGCGCTGGCGAGAAGATTTTTGAGACGAAGGAGGAAGACATGTTTCGCAAGCCCACACTCGGCGTTTCGTTGACCGCGACGGCATTGCTCGCGGCGGGATCGCGAATGCGGTCTGAATCGTCTCCTGCATTCGTCTGTCGCCCCAACCGCCCAAGGGGCGGTCGGCTTGGGCGGCCGGAAGGAGAAGCTATGACGCGCAGCTCGGTTCAACGGGCCCTGGTTGGCTGGTTGTCTGGGTTGCGTCGCGCGGCTCGCTGCCGCTTTGCGGCCGGTACGTCGCCATGAGCGCCTGGCGGCTCTGCTTCATCCCCGGCCTCGTCCTGGTGACCATCCTGGCGATCTCCGCGCTCGTCAGCACGGCGGGAAAGGTCGAATCGGACATCGGCGCCCGCGTCGACCAGCAGCTCGCGCTCGACGGCCAGCCCTGGGCCTCGGCAGGGATCAGCGGCCGCACCGTCACCGTCATGGGCACCTCGCCGACGCTTCTCGCCCAGCGACTGGCGGTCGAATCGGCCGAGCGCGTCTGGGGCGTCGCCCTCGTCGTCGACGGCAGCGGCATCATCCCGCTGCAGGCGCCCTACACCTGGTCGGCGACGCGCGAGCCCGACCGCCTTCGCATCAGCGGTTTCGTTCCCTCGGAAGAGGCAAAGATCGCCGTGCTCGCGACCGCGAGCCGCGAACTGCCGACACTCGCCATCGAGGACGATCTCGTGCTGGCGCGCGGCCAGCCGGTCGGCTTCCTCGTGCTGACGGATTTCGCGCTCCGCCGCGTGGCGGAACTCGCCGGGGGAAGCGTGACGCTGACCGGCAACAACCTGTCGATCGATGGAACCGCGGCCGACGATGCACGCTTCGCGTCGGCGGCGCGCGCGATCGCCGGCGGCGCGCCGGGCGGCGGCCAGTTCCGCAATGTCCGCGTTCTGCCGCCGCTCAGCCGGTCGTTCACCTGGACCGTCACCTATGACGGCAAGTCGGTCGAGCAGACCGGCTTCGTTCCGTCCGTCGCGGTGCGGCGCGATATTTCCGACGCGCTGGCGGTGGCGCTGCCCGGCGTGCCGATGATCGACCTGACGCAGCTCGCCTCGGGCGGGCCGGACGGCTTCTCCTATGCGGCGGTCTTCGCCGCCTACCAGATGGCGCGGCTGAGCGCCGGCACCGTTACGATTGACGGATCGAAGCTCTCGATCGAGGGCAAGGCCAAGACCGTCGCCGATTACGAGATGGCGCTCGCCGAGATCGAGGCGCGCCGCAGCAAGCGGGCGATCGGCGTCGGTATAGGCTCGGTCGACCTGCTGCCGGCGCGGGTGGATCCGTATGTCTGGCGGGCAGACCGGACCCCGGAAGCCCTCGTGCTCACAGGCTATGTCCCGTCGCTGCAGGCGCATGACGACGTGATGGGAGCGGCGACGCGGCTTTTTCCGGATGTCGCCATCACCGACCATGTCCGGATCGCCGATGGCGACCCCAGGATGGACTGGATTGGCGCCCTCAAATACGCGCTCGAGCAACTCTCCCTGCTCGAGAAGGGCTCGGTGGCGCTGACCGGGCGCAAATACGACATCGTCGGCGAGGCGATTTCGACCTCGGCCTATTCCAACCTGCTCGAGGCGCTGAAGAAGACGCTGCCGGCCAGCATGGAGCTTCGGCGCCAGGCGGTGTCTCCCGGAGCGGTCTCGCCCTTCGTTTTCGCGGCGGCGCGCACGCCGGAGGTGCTGACGCTGAGCGGTTACGTCCCGACCGACGAGGTGGTGCAGAAGATCATCGCGGCGGCGCGGCCGAAATTCGGCCCGGACCGGATCGAGCTGCGCCTGCTGCTCGCCGGCGGCGCGCCGGACGGTTTCGTCGACGCGGTCGATACGGCGCTGCAGGCGATCAGCCGGTTGCAGGGGGGGCGCTTCGACCTGGTCGACAGCAAGCTTTCGCTTTCCGGCGTCGCGGTCTCGGAGGGCGCGCGCAACGCCATCGAGGCGACGCTGCGCGCGGATCTGCCCGACGGGTTCGAGCTGGCGCCGTCGCTGATGGTGGCCGTCGGCGGAGAGCCGCTTTCGGGTTCGGAATGCCAGGCGGCGCTCCGGACCGAGAGCGAGCGTGAGAAGGTGGATTTCGACGGCGCGACGGCGCGCATCCTGCCGAGCAGCTATGGCCTGCTCGATCGCATCGCCGCCATCATCCAGCGTTGTCCCGTGGCGACCGTCGAGATCGGCGCGCACACGGATTCCTCCGGCGGCACCCGCAAGAACCAGGCACTGAGCGTCGAGCGCGCCAATGCAGTCGTCAACCATCTGGTCGCTGACGGCGTTCGCCGCGAGCGCCTCAATCCGGTCGGCTATGGCGGCAGCCGTCCGATCGCCTCTAATTCGAAGGCGTCGGGCCGCGCGCAGAACCGCCGTATCGAATTCGGCATCGTCGGGCAGTGAGGAGGCGGGAATGGCTTATGTGATCGTCCATTACGTCCCCTTCCTCGTCGCGGCCGGCCTGCTCGGCTTCGTGATCGGCTGGTGGGCGATGGGTTCGGCGCGCCGGCGTTCGCCGGACACGGCCGGCGAGGGGGAGGCGGGCTCATGATCCTCCACGCGGCCGAAGTCTGGCTCACGCTGGCGGCCTGCTTCGTGCTCGGCGCGCTCGCCGGCTCGATCGCCCAGCGCGCCATTTCGCTGACCGCGCTCGGCCGGCCGCAGGCGCGGCTGATCCGCGGCATCGACCGCGTCATCCGCTGGCTCGAATGGCGGCTGCTGCCCTGGCGAGGCGCGGTGCCCGTGGTCCTGCCGCAGACTGTTCCCGTGCCGCCGCCCGATTTCGGCCACGTCCTGATTGATCTCGACGAACCGGCGCCCTATCGGAACGAGACCCCGCGCGCCGAAGTGGCCGAAATCGATCCGATCATGCTGCCTTCCGTCCCAGGCCGAGGCCATCGCGCGCGCCGATGCGGCCGGTTTCCGTCCGATCCCCCTGTACGCGCCGCGCAATGGCCGGGCCGACCCGCTTTTCCTGATCCGCGGCGTCACCAAGCGCCATGCCGCGAAGCTCGGGCAGGTCGGTGTCTTCCATTTCAGCCAGATTGCTTCCTGGACGCCGCAGGAGCTTGCCTGGATCGCCGCCTATCTCGGCGCGGGCGATGGGCCCGCCGCCAAGGACTGGGTCGGCCAGGCGGTTCATTTCGCCGGCTCGGACCTGCCGATCGAGGTGCCGGTCAAGGCGCCTGCCAAGGCCAAGGGCAAGTCCACGAGCAAGGCGAAGCGGACAGAAGGCGGCGACGCGCCGCTGCGTCGCAAGAAATCTCCGGCCCGCAGGCCGAGGCGGGCGCCTGGGAGCCGGCAGGTCAAGGCGGACGAGGCATCCACGCCGGCGCCTGAGGCCGTTGCAATCGCTCCTGAAGAGGGCGCCGAATCCTAGAGCCCCTTCGGCCTGCCCGCGTGTCTGCGGGGGCTTCGTAGGCGGCTTGAAGGCGTGCGGGCACCGGCCCGCCAGTTCGACGGGCCAAGCGCCTGCAGTGTCAGGAATGCGGCGTAGGTTTAGCCGCGGCCGCCGCGATTGAGGTCGCGATTGATGACGAGAGCCGGTTCGCCCAGCCGGGCGCGATAGACCTGCAGGTTCTCCATGCAGCGCATGACGTAGTTGCGGGTCTCGGAGAACGGGATCCGCTCGATCCAGTCGACCGCGTCGACGCTCGGGTCGCGCGGGTCGCCATATTGCCGGGTCCATTGCGTCACGCGGCTGCGGCCCGCGTTATAGGCGGCGAACGACATGATGTAGGAGCCGTTGAAGCCGCCGACGAGCTCGGCCAGGTGCGCCGCGCCGATGGTGGCGTTGTAGCCGGCGTCGCTGGTCAGGCGGTCGAGCGAATAGGGCAGGCCGGCCGCCTTGGCGACGACCTTCGCCGTTGCCGGCATCAGTTGGAGCAGGCCCCGCGCGCCGGCATGGCTGACCGCGCCTGGATTGAAGGCGCTCTCCTGGCGGGCGATCGCGTAGACGATCGATTTCTCGATGCTCGTCGTCTTGACCGTCCGAGGGATGGCGGCGGTCGGGAAGGCGAGCGTTTCGACCGGCAGGCCGCGCGTATAGGCCTTCTTGCCGACCTGCAGCGCCAGCTGGTGATCGCCGCGCTTCTCGGCCATCTGGGCGAGGAGCGCTACCTCGGTCGGGTTGGTCAGCGTCTCCGCCAGGCGGACATAGAACAGGCGGGCGCGATCCGGATAGCCGGCCGCGGCCAGGCGCTGGGCCGCCTGCACCATCGGGCGGCTGTTGAAGCGCTGGCGCGTCGCGCTGTCGGAGGCCGGCGGCGACGACAGGACCAGCTGCTTCATGCCGAGCTTCGCCGAGGCGAGCTGGCCGTAGAAGGTGGTCGGATAGGCGGCGGCAAGACGGTACTGCGCCTGCGCCTCGCCCCGTTCGCCGAGCGCCTCGGCCGTGCGGCCGAGCCAGTATTCGGCGCGCGACTGGCTGAGCGGCATGGTCGACGCCTGCTGGATCGCCTGGAAATGGCGGCGGGCGACGGCGGGATTGTTCAGGAAGCGGAGCGCGTACCAGCCAGCGTGGAATTCGGCGTCGGCCTGGTTGGTGCTCGATTCCGCCGCGTGCTCGGCCGCCAGCTTGTAGGCGAGCTTGGCGTTGCCGAGGTCGAGCAATTCGCGCGAGAGCACCCGGCGCTCGATCCACCACGCGTCGGGATCGACGAGCGCGGCGCCGTCGCGCGGCGCGGTCAGCATCAGGGCCGCGGCTTCCTTGTAGTTCTCGCCGCGGCGCAGGTACTGGACCTTCGAATAGATGTAGCCCGGATCCTTCTTGAGGCGGGCGGGGACTTTCGCCAGCAGGTCGCCGGCATTCTTCGACTTGCGGATGACGGCGGCGCGGGCAGCGGCCAGCTGGCGCTGATCGCCATCCAGGAGCTTGGAGACGGCGAGGCCCTCGTCGGCATCGTTATCGTAGAGGAACTTGTCCATCCTCGCCTTGTGATCGGCCGTCGTAAGCAGCGAGCCGAACTCGGAGAGCAACGTCGCTTCCGTGCTCTGCGAGAAGGAATCCTTGCGCCATTTCGGGCGGACGAGGGCAGCGGCGTCGGCGGTGCGGCCCGCTTTCACATAGGCGCGCGCCAGCAGCAGCAGGCCTTCGTCCGAACCCGGCTGTGTGCCGCCGAAGGCCGCGATGACGGTTGCGGGGTCAGCCTTCATCCGCAGCAGCGCCTGCTCGGCGCGCCGGCGCAGCAGCGCCTGGCCCGGCCAGTCCGGCAGCTCCATCGTCACCTGGGTGATCTGCGAGACAGAGACGTCAGGGCTGCCGCTCTGCGCTACCAGCCAGGAGACGATGCTCTGGTTGGTGCGGTCGGGCATCATGCGGGCCAGCGCCTGCGCCTTGCCGATCTGGCCGCTGTCGATCAGCTTCAGCGCGGCCTCGAGGCCTAGCTGGTTGGGAGAAAAGCTCTCGACGAGGTCGTTCGCCGGCGAGGCGACGCCCGCCTTCGAGGGGCGGGAGGGCTTGGCGACCGGGGTGATGGCTGCCGTCGTGATGTCGTCGGTGGCGGCATCGCGGCTTGGATTGGAGCGCGGAACCGGGACCGACTGGGCGAGCGCGTCGCCCATGATCCCGAGACTGATCAGGGCGCATGCTGCCACCTGCGTCAGCATTCCGATGCGACGCTGCAAGCTGCGATCCGCTTTCCTGACCATGTCTTCCTCACTCGTTGTCTTTACACGCCCGCCTGCAGGAGGCATCCGGGCCGGCAAGTTTCGTCTCGATGAATGGCGTCCTTGCGCGGCGCCCGTTTCGTCAATTTCGACCTTACGGTCGCCATGGTGAACAAAGGCTTGACGCAGGCCCGGACCGCTGTTCGGGTTCTTGCCCTGCTCATGGGCAACGATTATGTTCGCCGCCCAAGCTACGGCAAAACGGAACATGTTGGACGAGGCCGCCATCGAGCATATTCGGCGCGGATTTCGGCCAATTGACGGCAAAAGGTGGAAGCGCGCGATGTTCAAGGGTTCGATCACGGCCATGGTCACCCCCATGCGGGAGGACTCGGTCGACGAGGATGCGTTGCGTTCCTTCATCGACTGGCAGATCGCCGAAGGCACGCACGGCCTCGTTCCGGTCGGCACGACCGGCGAGAGCCCGACCCTTTCGCATGCCGAGCACAAGCGTGTCGTTGAGGTGACCATCGAGGTCGCCGCCGGGCGCGAGAAGGCCGGCGCGGACGCCGTGCTCGTCGTCACGCCCTACTACAACAAGCCCAACCAGGAGGGCTTGTACCAGCACTACAAGGCGATCAATGACGCCATCGGCATTCCGATCATCATCTACAACATCCCGCCGCGCTCGATTATCGACATGTCGGTGGAGACGATGGCGCGGCTGTTCGAGCTGAAGAACATCATCGGCGTCAAGGATGCGACCGCGAAGCTCGACCGCGTCAGCCTGCAGCGCCATGCCATGGGCCCGGAATTCCTGCAGCTTTCGGGCGAGGACGGCACGGCGCTCGGCTTCATGGCGCATGGCGGCCATGGCTGCATCTCGGTCGCGTCCAACGTCGCGCCGCGCCTCTGCGCCGAATTCCAGGAAGCCTGCATGGCCGGCGATTTCGCCAAGGCGCTCGCTTACCAAGATCGCCTGATGCCGTTGCACAGCGCCATCTTCGTCGAGCCGAACCCGACCGGCGTCAAGTATGCGCTGTCGCTGCTCGGCCGCATGGAGGATCGCGTTCGCCTGCCGCTCGTCGGCATCACCGAATCGACCAAGACCATTATCCGCAGCGCCATGGCGCATGCGGGGCTGGTCAACTAAGGACGGAACCCATGAGCAGCGGCACGGGCGATCCGCGCTATCGGCTCGCCGCCGACAACCGTCGCGCCCGCTTCGACTACGAAATCGGCCAGACCTACGAGGCCGGCATTCAGTTGACCGGCACGGAAATCAAGTCGCTGCGCGGCGGGCGCAGCACGATCGGTGATTCCTACGCTGCCGAGAAGGGCGGCGAGGTCTGGCTGTTCAACGCCTATATCCCCGAATATCTCGAGGCGAACCGGTTCAACCACGAGACCCGGCGGCCGCGAAAGCTGTTGCTGCACAAGAAGGAGATCGCACGGCTGGCGCAGGCCGTGCAGCGCGAGGGCATGACCGTCGTGCCGCTGAAGATCTACTTCAACGAGCGGGGACGCGCGAAGGTCGAGATCGCGCTCGCGCGTGGCAAGAAGCAGCACGACAAGCGGCAGACCGAGAAGGCGCGCGACTGGAGCCGCGAGAAGGGCCGCCTGATGCGCGAGAAGGGCTGACGGCTTCCCGCGTCGCCTGACTGGATTTCCGAAAGCCCGGCCGCCCTGCGGTCGGGCTTTTTGCTGTTCGCTCTCCGCCGTCCGACGCGCGCAGCTTCGCAGCCAAACAAAAAAAGCCCCGCCGAAGCGGGGCTTTTCTGTGCCCGACG
>JAFKJZ010000272.1 GCA_017305815.1 Hyphomicrobiales bacterium | reverse complement strand
GGCCCTCGTCGTCTTCGTGGCGTTGCGCCACGAGGCGGCGCCGGTCGACGCGCAGCCGGTCCCCGCCGGTCATTGAGGCCGGCATGGGTCCATCCCTGCCGGACGGCGGCGCGTCGTCCGGGTGGCTTCCCATGCTGCAATGCGTGCAAGGGTGGCGGTCTTGCATCAAAAAAGTATCAGCGTGACGATGCCGGTTTGGTAGCGCCCGCATATCCGGCCACCTAAGGTTCCCCCATGCAGAGACCGCGTAAGTCGGCCTGCTGGAGCTGGCGCCGGGGGAACGGGCGCCGGACGCCTGTTAGGTGGGAGGTCCGCCGTGACGCCAGATCTGGAAGTCGTGGATATTCGCCGTGGCGAATCCTACAAGGCTTGGGAGCACGGATATCCGTTTCGCACGGTCCGTTGGCATTTCCATCCCGAGTATGAGCTGCACCACGTCGTCGCCACCAAGGGGCGTTATTTCGTCGGCGATTTCATCGGCGAGTTCGAACCCGGCAATCTGGTGCTGACCGGCCCGAACCTGCCGCACAACTGGATCAACGATCTGCCCGAGGGCGCCACCGTGCCGCTGCGGTGCCGCATGGTGCTGTTCTCGCAGGAATTCATCGGCCGCCTGCTGTGCCTGGCGCCGGAACTCGCGGCCTTCGAGCGGGTGCTGGAGATGAGCCGTCGCGGCGCCCTGTTCCGGCCGGAGACGGCGGCGGAGGCGGCGCCGGTAATGCGGGAGATGATCGACGCGCAGGGCATTCGCCGCTTCGAGCTGTTCATCACGCTGATGGGTATCCTGGGGCGGTCGAACGACATGCGGCCGCTCGCCAGCTCGCACTATCTGCCGGATCCGTCCGGCTACATGTCGGTCGGCATCAACAAGGCGCTCGCCTATATCGGCGAGAACCTCACCGAGCCGTTCAGCGAGACCGACCTCGCCCAGATCGCCGGCCAGAGCGCCAGCGCGTTTTCGCGCAGCTTCCGCCGTCACACCGGCATGGCGCTGGTGCAGTTCGTCAATCGGCTGCGGATCAACCTCGCCTGTCAGCTGCTGATGAGCGACGACGCTCGCCCGATCACCGAGATCTGCTACGCGGTCGGGTTCAACAATCTGTCCAATTTCAACCGCCAGTTCCTGGCGCAGAAGGGCATGCCGCCCTCGCGCTTCCGGACTTTGCTTGCGGAGAATTCGAGGGTGGTCCAGGCCGCCTGAGAGCAGCGGAGGAGCAGGAGGAAGTCGATTTCGGTCGAAGGCCCAAGGTGTAGCGCTTGCCCGCTCCGCCAAGGGAGATGCTTTTCCAAAATTCTGAAGAGGAAGTAACGCCCGGCAGTCGGCGACGAAGGTATTGAACCCGAGCCGCCAAGTCTCCGGATCCCATTCTCCGGACGATGTCGTTCGAGATCTGCCTTGCCTGCTTCTGATAAACATAACGCTACCAAAGGGAGAGGAAGGAATGACGAAAATTTCTTGGAGGCATATTGCCGCGGCGGCATTGGCGACCACGATGCTGGGCGGCCTTGCGGCCGCCGCGCGGGCTGCCGAGGTCACGGATGCCACCGTGGCGTTCCTGATGCCCGACCAGGGCTCGACCCGCTACGAGGAGCATGATTTCCCCGGCTTCAAGGCCGAGATGGACAAGCTCTGCGCGGGCTGCAAGGTCATCTATCTCAATGCCGGCGCCGACGCTTCCCGCCAGCAGCAGCAGTTCAACTCGGTGATCTCGCAGGGCGCCAAGGCGATCGTGCTCGATCCCGTCGATTCCGCCGCCGCCGCCTCGCTGGTCGAACTCGCCCAGAGCCAGGGCATCAAGGTGATCGCATATGACCGTCCGATCCCGGACGCCAAGGCCGATTTCTACGTTTCGTTCGACAACCAGGCGATCGGCAAGTCGATCGCGGATTCGCTGGTCAACCATCTGAAGGCCAAGGGCGTTTCGCCTGACAAGGGCGGCGTGCTGCAGATCAACGGTTCGCCGACCGATGCGGCTGCCGGCCTGATCAAGAAGGGCATCCACGAAGGCCTCGACAACAGCGGCTACAAGATCCTCGCCGAATACGACACGCCGGACTGGCTGCCGTCCAAGGCGCAGGAATGGGCCAGCGGCCAGGTGACGCGCTTCGGCGACAAGATCGTCGGCGTCGTGGCCGCCAATGACGGCACCGGCGGCGGCGCGATCGCCGCGCTGAAGGCGGCCGGCGTCGATCCGGTGCCGCCCGTCACCGGCAACGATGCGACGACCGCCGCGTTGCAGCTGATCATCGCCGGCGACCAGTACAACACGATCAACAAGCCGAGCGAGATCGTGGCGGCGGCGGCGGCGAATGTCGCGATGCAACTGCTGAAGGGCGAGACCCCGGAAGCCAAGACGACGCTCTACAACACGCCGTCGCAGCTCTTCGTTCCGGTCGTGGTGACGGCCGACAATTTCAAGGCCGAGATCATCGACAAGAACATCGCCAAGGCCGACGCGCTCTGCGTCGACCGCTACGCCGAAGGCTGCAAGGCGCTCGGCATCACCCAGTAACCGGCGCCGCCCGACCTCGTTCGGAGGTCGGGCGGATCCCTCTCGATTGTTGAACGCGTGAAGGTCCGCCAAGGGTATGACAGACACTCTGCAAGGCGCCCCCGCTTCCGGTGAGCCGGTCCTGAGCCTCCGGGGCATTTCCAAGCATTTCGGCGCCGTCTCGGCGCTGACCGACATCGATCTCGACGTCCATGCCGGCGAGGTCGTGGCGCTGGTCGGCGACAACGGCGCCGGCAAGTCGACTCTGGTCAAGATCCTCTCCGGCGTGCACCAGCCGAGCGCAGGCGCGATCCGCTTGCGCGGCGAGGCGGTGACGCTGAACGATCCGAGCGCGGCGCTCTCGCTCGGCATCGCGACCGTGTTCCAGGACCTTGCGCTCTGCGAAAATCTCGATGTCGTCGCCAACATCTTCCTCGGCCGCGAGCTCGATCCGCTCCGGATGGACGAGGTGACGATGGAGACGCGCTCCTGGCAGCTCCTGAACGAGCTTTCGGCGCGCATTCCCAGCGTCCGGGCCGCCGTCGCCTCGCTTTCGGGCGGCCAGCGCCAGACCGTCGCCATCGCGCGCTCCCTGCTGCTCGATCCGAAGCTGATCCTGCTCGACGAGCCGACGGCGGCGCTCGGCGTCGCGCAGACCGCCGAGGTGCTCGACCTGATCGAGCGCGTGCGCGATCGCGGCCTCGGCGTCGTGATGATCAGCCACAACATGGAGGACGTCCGCGCCGTCGCCGACCGTATCGTCGTGCTCCGGCTCGGCCGCAACAATGGCGAGTTCTCCCCCGACGCCTCGAATGAGGAACTCGTCAGCGCCATCACCGGCGCCTCGAACAATTCGGTGTCCAGGCGAGCCGGTCGCCGGCAAGCGCAGGCCGCCCAGCAGCCGGAGCCGGGCCAATGACCGACCATAGCAAGTTCACCGCGTCCCCGACCTCGCCGCTGCTCGATCGCCGCGACGAGCGGGTCGCCCATTCGGCAAGCCTCGGCGACAGCATCCGCGCCTTTCTCGACCGCATCCGCTCCGGCGATCTCGGCATGCTGCCGGTCATCGTCGGGCTGATCATCATCTGGACGGTCTTCTCCATCCTGAACCCTGTGTTCCTGACCCCGAACAACCTGGTCAATCTGCTGTTCGATTCCTCGACCGTCGGCATCATCTCGCTCGGCATCGTCTGCATGCTGATGGTGGGCGAGATCGACCTGTCGGTCGGCTCGGTGAGCGGCGTCGCTTCCGCGATCCTCGGCGTGCTCTGGGTCAACCAGGGCGTTCCGGCCGGCCTCGCCATGCTGGCCGCCGTCGCCGCCGGTGCCCTGATCGGCTTCCTCTACGCGCAGCTCTTCAACCGCTTCGGCATGCCGAGCTTCGTGGCGACGCTGGCGGGCCTGCTGACGTTCCTCGGCCTGCAGCTCTACCTGCTCGGCACCACCGGTTCGATCAACCTGCCCTATGGCTCGCCGCTGGTCCGCTTCGGCCAGCTCATGGTGATGCCGGCGATCGTCTCGGTTGTCCTCGCCGCGCTGCCGGGGCTCGTGATCCTCTATACCGGCTATCGCACGGCGGCGCGGCGCCGCGCCGCCGGCCTCTCCTCGCAGACGTCGGGAGGCATCATCGCCCGCGCCGTGGCGGTCACCATCGTGGCGGAACTGATCGTCGCCTATCTGAACCAGGGCCGTGGCGTGCCGTGGATGTTCGGCCTGTTCGTCGGGCTGGTGCTTGCGATGCAATACGCGCTGACCCGTACGCGCTGGGGCCGTTCGATGTTCGCCGTCGGCGGCAATCGCGAGGCGGCGCGCCGCGCCGGCATCAATGTCCGCATGATCTACACGAGCGCCTTCGTCTGCTGTTCGACGCTGGCGGCTTTCGGCGGTGTCATGGCGGCGGCGCGGCTCGCTTCGTCGAGCCAGCAGGCTGGCACCGGCGACGTCAACCTGAACGCGATCGCGGCGGCGGTCATCGGCGGCACCAGCCTGTTTGGCGGGCGCGGCAGCGCTTATTCGGCGCTCCTCGGCATCATCGTGATCCAGTCGATCTCGAGCGGCCTTACCCTGCTCGATCTGTCGTCGTCGCTTCGCTACATGATCACCGGCGGCGTGCTGGCCATCGCGGTCATCGTCGACTCGCTCGCCCGCCGTTCGCGCGTCAGCCACGGCCGCGCCTGATCCCGCATCCGAGACGCCGCCGGATGCGGCGGCGCCTCCTCGATCTCCGGCTGCAGCAACGCGTCCTCCGACGCCACCCTTGCGGCTGCGCCGGCCATAGACCGGTTCATTCGCCATTCGGCATTTTCAGGAAGGAAGACGATCGTGATCCCCAGGAGAGGCGACGGCCAGGCCGTTCTCATCACAGGCGCCTCGCGCGGCATCGGCCGCGCCATCGCGTTGCGCTTCGCGGCCGAAGGCTACCGTGTCGTGGCCATGGACATTCCGCGCCAGGAAGCGGACCTTAAGC
>JAFKJZ010000271.1 GCA_017305815.1 Hyphomicrobiales bacterium | reverse complement strand
TCGCGGGCAGGGCCCGCGACCGCGCTCTACTCGAAGCTTATCTCGACCGCCGAATTCCCGGTTGGCGTGAAAACGTCGAGAGTGACCCGGCAGGCGGGCCGCGCCGCACGGCGCGCGCGGGCGCCATGACAGATGAGCAGGCCTACCAGATCCTTGGCCTTTCGGCCGGCGCTTCCGAGGCCGAAATCAGAGCGGCCTACCGGCGGTTGATGAAACGCGTCCACCCCGACCAGGGAGGATCGACGTTCTTGGCCGCCCAAATCAACGAGGCGAAGGAAAGACTCCTCGGCGGACATCGCTAGCTCCCAGACGCAAATACAAAGAAGGAGGGCGAAAATCGAGTATGCGGCCAGCCGCTATTGACGGATGGCAAGGCAGGAAACATCGCGCTTCGTCAGGTAGGCGCAAACGGCGCGGGCCTGATCCTTGTTGTCGAACCCGGCGAAACGGGCCCGATAGAGAGTCGATGCACCCTTTGCGACAGGCTCGACGCTCGGCGTTGCGCTGGCGAGCATCTTGCCGGCCTTCGACTTGGCGCGATCGAGCATCAGTCTAGCACCATCCTCGTCCGGCGCAGCAGCAATCTGAATCTTCCAGCCATCGGCGATTTCGGCGACAGGCGTTGCCGCCGGAGCGATGCTGCCGGTGACGCCATCGGCCGCTTCGTCGTCCGCGGTCGGAACCGGCTGGATGATCGAAGCCGTCTTGACGCTCGGCCGGGCGATCTCGCGACCGGCGGGGCCGGTCTGGAACACCATGCGCGGACCCTTGGCGGCGGCGGGCTCGACGGGCTCGGGCGCATAGGCCTGTACCGAAACGGGCTGCTCGTCCTCGACGGAGGCGACCTGGACGGGGGCGGGCGCCGGGAGCGGCACGGCCTGCTTCAGCGGCGTCGCGGTGGCCATGGCAACGGCCACCGGCTCGGCGCGGGCCGGGCGAGCGGCGGGAACGGGGGTAGGAACCGGCTCGGCAGCCGCGACGGCGACCGGAGCGACATCGGCGTCGTCGTCCACGGCGGCGGGGGCATTGTTGCGGGCAAACAGCGAGCGCGACTTGGCCGGGCCGGCATAGGCGACGGGCAGGTACTTCTCGAGCAGGACGGTCATCTGCTTGTCGCGGGCGGCACCGGTATTGCCGCCCATGACGGTGGCGACCAGGGAGCGGTTGTCGCGCTTCACCGACGAAACCAGGTTGAAGCCCGACGCATTGGTGTAGCCGGTCTTGATGCCGTCGACGCCGTTGACGCGGCCGAGCAGCCGGTTGTGGCCGTTGATGACGCGGCCATTGTAGACGAAGCTCTTGGTGGCGAAGAACTTGTAGTAGCGCGGGTAGCGATCCTGGAGGGCGCGGCCGAGCGTCGCCATGTCGCGCGCCGTCGACCACTGGCCGTCATTCGGCAGGCCCGAGGCGTTGCGGAAGGTGGTGCGGCTCATGCCGATCGACCGGGCGGTCTTGGTCATGCGCTGGGCGAAGGCGGCTTCGGAGCCGGCGAGGTTCTCGGCGATCACCACGGCGGCGTCGTTGGCGGAGCGGGTGATCAGGCCGAGCATGGCGTCGCGGACCGCGATGGTCGAGCCCGGCTTGAGGCCGAGCTTGGTCGGGCGCTGGCGCGATGCGAATTCGGAGACGCGGAGCCGCGACGACATGGTGAGCCGGCCGCTCTCCAGTTCGCCGAAAAGCAGATAGAGCGTCATCATCTTGGTGAGCGAGGCGGGCCGGCGCAGCGCGTCGGGCTCCTTCGAATAGAGCACCTTGCCCGTCTTGGCATCGACGACGATCGACGAGTTGGGGGCTGCGGCCGCTTCCACCGTGACCGCGGTGAGCGCTACTCCGGCGACCAGGAGGCCGGCCATGGCGCGTCGAACCGAGCGGAGGCAATGCCGGCCGAGAGGGTTCAGACCCATCAACATACGAGTGATCACTCCGCGTCTCACAGAACCGGAACTTCCGTTCCGGCAGTGCCCAATTGCCAATTCACCGCAAGACCGGAACTTTTTTGAGGCAAGAACGGATATTTTTCGTTCCCACACGGGCTGAAGCGATGCTGCCGCGCCTGGTTTCCGATGTTCCGTCCTGTCTTCGAAAGCTGCCCGCGTTCGAAACGCGGGGCTCTTCGGTCTTACGGATCGAAGCTAGGCAAACGCCGTTACGAAACCGTAAAAATGACCGATGGGTTTTGGATCCCGATTTGGGCCTCCGGAGTAGCTTCCGCAGCGTCGGCAAACGGTTCGGTGAATTTGTGCGGTGCAACAGAATTTCTTGACTTCCTAACGGCGGTGCTGGAACGTGCTTCCTGTTGAGCCAGCTTTGGCACGGTTTGAGCGGGGAGGCCCTTCCTTTGATCAAGGATTTCGACGGTATGCAGAAGGCGAGCAAGCAGGGCATCGACATGGCCATGGAAAGCTTCGGCTCCATGACCCAGGGACTGCAGGCGATCGTGGTGGAAGCGGCCGATTATTCGAAGAAGAGCTTCGAGTCGGGTTCGGCGGCGCTCGAGAAGATCCTCACCTCGTCCAGCGTCGAGAAGGCCGTCGAGGCGCAGAGCGACTACGTCAAGTCGTCCTATGAGGGCTACATGGCCCAGATGACGAAGTTCGGGTCGATGATGACCGAAGTGACGCGCGACGCCTACAAGCCGTTCGAGCGCGTGTTCGGCTCATTCCCGAAGTAGCCATTTCCGGCTCTCCCGGGCCGGCCCGAAGCGTGGCCGGCCTTTTCGCTGGTTTCCTTGGATTGGCTGTGACCGGGCGTGGTCCGGACGCCGGCGTTTGTTCTGGTTCGCCCCTGTTCTCCCGGATGGCGCAGCCTTGCCGCTATGCGCTTGCAACATGGCCTCAAGGCTCGGATTTCGGTGGGAGCCGGGCCACGGGATGTGACGCGAAAGTGACGCAAACCGACCGAAGCTCGGCGCCGCGCGCGGGGTGCACTTCCATCCCCGAGAAGCCTCCCCATATAAAACCTCGACATCTCCCCGCTGGGTCTTGCACGCTAAGGCGCGGATGCTCGAAATGAGCGATTGCGCCGCAGCGAGATTGTCGGCAGGATTCCGTTTTCGCGACGTATTGATCGAACCCTATGAGCAACGAAACTCGTCGTTCCGACGATGGCGACAACGACATCGGCGTCGTCACCAAAACGCGGCCAAAGACCAAAAGGCCGAACCTGTATCGCGTTCTGCTGCTGAACGACGACTACACGCCGATGGAGTTCGTCGTGCATGTGCTCGAGCGGTTCTTCAACAAGAACCGCGAGGAGGCAACGCAGATCATGCTGCATGTGCATCAGCATGGCGTGGGGGAGTGTGGTGTCTTCACCTATGAAGTGGCCGAGACAAAGGTCACGCAGGTGATGGATTTCGCACGCAAACACCAACATCCGCTGCAATGCGTGATGGAAAGGAAGTGAGGTCCTAACGTGCCGTCATTCTCCCGCAGCCTCGAAAAGGCCCTCCACCAGGCGCTCGCTTTCGCAAACGAGCGACACCAGGAATATGCGACACTCGAACATCTCCTGCTCGCTCTGATCGAGGATCAGGACGCGGCTGCCGTCATGCGTGCCTGCAATGTTGACCTCGACATGCTGAAGCGCAGCCTGATCGACTACATCGATACCGAACTGGCCAATCTGGCACACGGCCCCGACGAGGACTCGAAGCCGACCGCCGGCTTCCAGCGCGTCATCCAGCGCGCCGTGATCCATGTCCAGTCGTCCGGCCGTGAGGAAGTCACCGGCGCCAACGTGCTCGTCGCGATCTTCGCCGAGCGCGAGAGCCATGCCGCCTACTTCCTGCAGGAGCAGGACATGACCCGCTACGACGCGGTCAACTACATCTCGCACGGCATCGCCAAGCGGGCCGGCATGAGCGAGAGCCGGCCGGTCCACGGCGTCGACGACGACGCCGCCACGGTCGACAGCCGCGAGGAAAACAAGAAGAAGGCTGACGCGCTGGATGCTTATTGCGTCAACCTCAACGAGAAGGCGAAGAAGGGCAAGATCGACCCGCTGATCGGCCGCGACATCGAAATCGCGCGCACCATCCAGGTCCTCTGCCGCCGGCAGAAGAACAATCCGCTCTTCGTCGGCGACCCCGGCGTCGGCAAGACGGCGATCGCCGAGGGCCTCGCCAAGCGGATCGTCGAGGGCGATGTTCCCGACGTGCTTGCCGGCTCGACCATCTTTTCGCTCGACATGGGCACGCTGCTCGCCGGAACCCGCTATCGCGGCGATTTCGAGGAGCGGCTGAAGCAGGTCGTCAAGGAGATCGAGGAATATCCCGGCTCGATCCTGTTCATCGACGAGATCCACACCGTCATCGGTGCGGGTGCGACGTCGGGCGGAGCCATGGATGCCTCGAACCTGCTGAAGCCGGCCCTGGCCGGCGGTTCGATCCGCTGCATCGGCTCGACTACCTACAAGGAATACCGGCAGTTCTTCGAGAAGGACCGGGCGCTCGTCCGCCGCTTCCAGAAGATCGACGTCAACGAGCCGACCATTCCGGATGCGATCGAAATCCTGAAGGGCCTGAAGCCCTATTTCGAGGACTTCCACCGCGTCCGTTACACCAACGACGCGATCAAGTCGGCGGTGGAGCTGTCTGCCCGCTACATCCATGACCGCAAGTTGCCGGACAAGGCGATCGACGTGATCGACGAGACCGGCGCCTCGCAGATGCTGATTCCGGAGAACCGCCGCAAGAAGACCATCGGCGTCAAGGAGATCGAGGACACCATCGCCACCATGGCGCGGATCCCGCCCAAGACGGTGTCGAAGGACGACCAGGAAGTGCTGAAGGGGCTGGAAGCGGCGCTGAAGCGCGTCGTCTACGGCCAGGACAGCGCTATCGCCCAGGTCACCTCGGCGATCAAGCTGGCGCGTGCCGGCCTGCGCGAACCGGAAAAGCCTATCGGCTCCTACCTGTTCGCCGGTCCGACGGGCGTCGGCAAGACCGAGGTCGCCAAGCAATTGGCGGCCAGCCTCG
>JAFKJZ010000270.1:4931-9960 GCA_017305815.1 Hyphomicrobiales bacterium | reverse complement strand
GAAGCTCGCGGGCAATGCCCTCGTCGCCGACGCGCTTGGGTTCGCGGAGCAGGAAGGCCCAGGCCTCCTGCGACAGCGCCGGACGGAACCGCATCCTTTCGAGCCCGGCCCAGCCGACAAGGCCGGCGACGAGGAGAACGGACGCCGCCCCGAGGGAGGCAAAGTCAGATCCGGCCAGCGCGAGGGCAAGTACCCAGCCCGCCCCGAACAGGCTGGCCATCGCCAGCATGAAGCGCTTCGGAAGAAAGGCGCCGAGATAGGTGGAGGCAAGGACGGAGGTCGAAACCCGGGCGGTGGAGAGGCGGACATGGCGCCAGATCGTCAGCGGCGGCGCGCCCAGATACTGCCGGCTGCAGAGATCGATCGCGGCAGCGACGGCGAGCAGGACGGCACCGAGCGCGACCAGCAGGCCCTGCGCCAGCAGGGAGGGAAATTGGGCCGCGAGCCCGAGCACCATGGCGAACAGGCTCGCCACCACCAGCGGCCAGCCGACCTTTTCCGCCCGCAGGCGAACCCGGCTGTGATGCGCCCGCAGATAGCGGCGGCGCAGGCGATACAGGACGCAGGTCAACGCCAGAACCACGGCGATCGTACTGAAAAGGCTGGTCATTCTGGAGATGTCTCGTGTCCGGGCGTTCGTGCCCGCGAACGCCTCGAAGGCATGCCGTGAGTACACCGATGCGTCGAGCAAGGACAATCGCAAAGCCGGCGGACTACGGACCGGATTGCCGGGCCCCGACGGCGCGGCGGGCGCGAAAGGCCAGCTATCGCTGCGGCAGCCTGCCTGTGGCGTAAAAGTCACAGACGCGGATTCCGGTTGTGTTAACGTTCGGCTCGGGATTCCCTAGCTAAGAGCCAATCATGCGCAGCCACTTGGCCGTTCTCGCCCTCGCCCTCGGCAGCCTGCCGGCCCTTTCGGCGGACCTTTCCACGCCGCCCGCCGCCGAGCCGGCGGCGTTCAACTGGAGCGGCTTCTATGCCGGCGTGCATGGCGGCTATGGCTGGGCCAAGACCGACGGCCCTGTGATCGCGCCGGCGGACAACCCGCAGCCGGACGGCTTCTTCGGCGGCGGCCAGATCGGCTACAATTTCCAGTTCCCGAGCCAGATCGTGCTCGGCATCGAGGCGGACGCCGCCTTCGCCGACCTGTCCGATTCCAGCGGCTTCACCGATACCTCTGGCTTCCCCTATTCGATGGATTTCCGGACCAAGATCGATGCGTTCGGCACCGTGCGTGGACGCCTCGGCTATGGCATGGATCGCTTCCTGCCCTATGTCACCGGCGGCTTTGCCTGGGCCAACGCCACCTATGACACCCAGTTCTCGATGCCCGACTTCCCGGCCCTTTCGAGCCATGGCTCCGACAGCCAGACCTTCACCGGCTGGACGGTGGGCGCCGGCTTCGAATACGCGGTCACCAGCCATGTGACCGCCAAGGTCGAATATCTCTACGCCGATCTCGGCTCGAAGGATTTTCACCTGGGCGATGCCGGACCATTCCCGGTCGATCTGAAGATGCAGTCTGCCAAGCTTGGCCTGAACTACAAGTTCTGAGGCCGACGCAAGCCGTCGCGATCGGCCTTGCCGCTGAAGCAGGAAAAGGATGATCGCCGATGGCGATCATCCCGAAGCTGCCCGGGCTCAGTTTGCCGGCTTCGCTTTCATCAGCCCGGTCGCGTCGATTGCGCCGCTGGAGAGCTTGTCGAGGGGAATAACCGTCGGCACCGTGGCGCCGGCCATCGCGATGAGATCGAAGCCGGTGAAGTTCAGGCCGCGATAGTCACGGACGAAGAAGCGCTTGCGATCGTGGTCCGACAGGACGGTCCAGCAGGTGTACTCGGTCTCGTAGGGCTTGGAACCCGTCGATGACAGGCCCGGCACCTCCATATGCGCGCCGCCATCCGCCGGATAGGCGATCGCGACGCCGCGCGGCCGGTCAAAATTGTTCATGACATGGGCGAGGGTCTGGATCGCGAGGTCCGGCGAGTCCGCCTTTTCCGCGAACTGCGCGTAATAGGCAGCGCGCACGAAACGGCCAACCGAGGTGTTGGAGCTGGGCAGCCCCGCCGTTGCGATGCCGGCGTCCGGCTGATTGGCCGTGTAGCTGCCGAAGGTCGCGCTCGGCTTATCGACATTGGTCAGGAAGGTGTAGTTGTCGAGATTGGTCAGGTGCCAGTCGAACTTCGGCCCGTTGGTCATCACGCCGACCGGATTGTCGTAGACCGTCATCGTGCCATGGTCGAATTCGATCACGGCGGCCGCGCCCGAGGCGTCGTGGACGACGTAGTGGAACGGCGATTCGACGCCGCCGAGCAGGCCGAGCGGCTGCAGCATGACGGGCTGGTCGGCGAGCGCGGCCTTGACCTCGGCCACGGTGGCGAACTGGCCGAGCGCCCAGGCGCCGAGATCGGATGCGGAGAGCACCGCCTGCGTGACGTCGATGGACTTCTGCTTGCCGGCCGCCGCCGGATAGGACAGCAGGCTGAAGGTCAGGCCCTGGTCGTTCAGCCCCTCGAGCACCCGGAGGTCGGCGATCGTCGCCGGCGCGGCCGCGGTCGGCATCCGGTCCGGCATGGTGATAGCGAGCACGGCGTAGCGCGCGGTGAACTTCAGCGCCGGATGGCCGGGCACGACGCTCGTCCTCTCGAAACCGACCGGGAAATGGGCGACCTGATAGGGCAGGTCCATCGTGAGTTCCATCGTACGGCCGAAATAGGCCTTACCAGCCGCGTCCGTGTATCCAAGCGACGTGCACATTCAGATCTCTTCTCCTTGGTTGGATGGCAAGTTCCGGCCGGGCCTGGCCGCGTGGCAAGCTGCGCCTCAAGCGGCATAGCCTCCCGGGTTCAATGAATTGTGACGGATCCGCCGGATGGGCGCAGATCGACCGCCCCTGCCGGGCACGGCCCCAGAACATCGACCGAACGTTTCCTGTCGTCCATCGAGCGCTCGCAAGATCAATGCCGCCGCAGGCCGGCCAGCCCCCCGAAAGGCTGGACCGAAGGTGGGATGGGGCGAATTGATAGTTGAAGAAATCCGCCGCCACAACCTTAAAAGCGGCGCGTGCGCCGACCGGCCGCGACGGAGATTTCGCCCGGACAGGCCGGACCCTCCCGTGCATCGCCGCGGCTGACAGCCGACTGACAGCTTGCTCCGGCACCTTGCACGGGCCGGCCGGTGGCCGCGCCCAACCCGAACCTGGAGCAACCATGCGTATTCTATCCGCCGCTACCCTCGCTGCCCTGTCGCTGCCCTTCCTTGCCGGCGCGGCGCTGGCAAGCCCCGCATGCACCAAAGAGCCCCGGACGGCCTGGATGAGCCAGGACAAGATGAAGGCGATGATCAAGGATATGGGCTACCAGAAGATCAAGACCTTCAAGATCACCGGCTCCTGCTACGAGATCTACGGCTACGACAAGAACAACAAGAAAGCCGAGGTCTACTTCAACCCGGTCGACGGCTCGATCGTGAAGGCCGAGATCGGTGGCTGAGCCGGGGAAAGCCAGAGTCCCGGCACGAGATCGCGTGGCTGCCCCTGAAGGGGCGGCCACGGTCGCGGTCTGGGACCCGGTCGTCCGGCTCTTTCACTGGACGGTCGCCACCGCCTGCATCCTCAACCTTTTCGTCCTGGAGCCGGGCCACGCGCTGCACCGGGCGCTCGGCTACACCGTCGCCGCCGCGCTCGCCATCCGCCTCGTCTGGGGCTTCGTCGGCACGCGCCATGCCCGCTTCGCCGACTTCTTCCCGACGCCCAGGCGGCTGGTGCCCTATCTCGGCGCCCTGATGCGGCGGCGCGAGCCGCGCCATATCGGGCACAATCCGGCCGGCGCGGTCATGATGATCCTTCTCATGCTGCTGCTGGCGGGCGTATGCTTGACGGGGTGGATGATGGGGCTCGACGCCTTCTGGGGCGAGGACTGGCTGCAGGAACTGCACGGCACGCTGGCCGACGCCATCATGGTGCTGGCTTTCGTCCATGCCGCCGCGGCGATCCTCGAGAGTCTGCGTCATCGCGAAAATCTGGTGCTTGCCATGGTGACGGGCCGCAAGAGAGCATGAGACTTCTGCTTGTCGAGGATAGTGCCCGGCTTCGCGACCTGCTGATCGAGACCATCCATCAGGCGGAATGGCGCGTCGACGCCGTCGCGACGGTCGCCGACGCGCGCGCCGCCATGGACGTCGCGCCCTATGACCTCGTTCTGGTGGATCTCGGCCTGCCGGATGGCGACGGGCTCGAGCTGATCCGTTCGATCCGCGTCGCCGGCTTCGCCGTGCCGGTCCTGATCATCACGGCGCGCGGCGCGGTCGACGAACGCATCGCCGGCCTCGATGCCGGCGCGGACGACTACCTGGTCAAGCCGTTCAACCACTATGAGCTGCTGGCGCGCTGCCGGGCGCTGCTAAGGCGCGCGCCCGCCCACATGGCCGATCTGATCGAGCTCGGCCATATCCGTTTCGACCCGGCCAGCTCGGCGCTTTCCTGCGCCGGCGAGACGATCGCCATGTCGCCGCGCGAGCGCTCGGTGATGGCGGTGCTGCTGCGCAATGCCGGCTCGGTGGTTCCGAAGGAGCGGATCGAGGCGAAGCTATCCGAATTCGGCGACGAACTGTCCGCGAACGCCATCGAGCTCGCCGTGTCGCGCCTGCGCAAGCGCCTCGAGGGCGTCGCCTCCGGCGTCGCCATCGAGACGGTGCGCGGCGCCGGCTACCTGCTGCGCGATCTCAAGAATGGCTGACGCGCGCATGGCGGAGCCCGCGATCGAACGGCCCGGCCTCGTGGCAACCATCGCAGGACGCATTGTCCTCTTCGCCTGCATCGCGATGGCGCTGCAGCTCGTCATTGTCTTCGCCACCTATTATTTCGACGATGACGAGCTCGGCTCGCTCATCGTCGACCGCGAGACGGCCATCCTCGCCGAGGGCATCCACCGCCGCGACGGCCAGTGGGAATTCAGGCTGCCGGATGGCGCCGAGGCGTATGCGCCCGGCAGCGAGACCCGGCTCGCCCGCATCCGCTCGGAGCGGGGTT
>JAFKJZ010000270.1:0-4875 GCA_017305815.1 Hyphomicrobiales bacterium | reverse complement strand
GGTCGACCCGCCCGACCGCTGGACGAGACTGCTCGGCGCCAGCAAACCGCTGCGGGTGGCCGGCGGAAGGGCGGTCGAGATCGACGGCCAGCGCGTCGTGATCGAGGTCGCCGTGCTCGACGAAAACGAGATCGCCATGTGGCGGGCGCTCGGCCACGAATTCGCCGACCATCTCGCCGTGCCGATGTCGCTGCAGCTCGTGCTGATCCTCGGCGGCTCGCTGGCCTCGGCATGGCTCGCCCTGCAGCCGGTCAGGGCGGCGGCCCGCCAGGCCGGAGCCATCGACCCGCTCGATCCCGACCACAAGATCGACGTCAGCCGCATGCCGCAGGAGGTCGCCGAGCTCGGCGCGGCGGTCAACCGCTCGCTCACCCGCATCGGCGGGCTGATGCGCGACCAGCGCCTGTTCAACACGGCGGTCGCGCACGAGATCCGCACGCCGCTCGCCATGCTGCAACTGGAGCTCGGGCAGATCGACCATCCGCGCGCGCGGCGGCTCGCTGGAGCGGAAGAGCTTCGCGCCGATCGATCTCGCGGCGCTCGGACGCGGCGTCGTCGCCTCGACCGGACCCTGGGTCTATGACAACGCGCACAGCATCGCCTTCGCCGACGAGGGCGCCGCCGTCATCCGCGGCGATCCCGGCCTGCTCGAGGACGCGTTGGTCAATCTCGTCACCAACGCCGTCACCCACACGCCGCCCGGCACCAGGATCCTGCTGCGGGCCGGCCCGGGTCCGCGCATCGCGGTCATCGACGGCGCCGGCGCCTATCGAGACAGGACGCCGGACGGGCGCAGCGGCGATCGGCTCGGCATGGGCCTGGAAATCGTCAAGCGCATCGCCGCCATGCATGGCGGCCGCCTCGACCTTGCCGTCGACCCGGGCCGCCGCACGGTGGCGACGCTGATCTTTTCCGCCGCGCCCCGGCAACCATCCGGCCCGCCCTCCGCGGCCCCGCCTCCCGCCTGATCGAAGGAACCTGGCCCATGCCCCGCGCCCTCACCCACCGCGAAAACCACCTGGTGCACCGGATCGGCTGGCTGCGCGCGGCCGTGCTCGGCGCCAATGACGGCATTCTCTCGACCTCGAGCCTGATCGTCGGCGTCGCCGCCGCGGCGACCGGACCGAACGAGATCCTGCTTGCCGGCACGGCCGGGCTCGTCGCCGGCGCCATGTCGATGGCGGCGGGCGAATATGTCTCGGTCAGCTCGCAGGCCGACACGGAGAGCGCCGACCTCGACCGCGAGCGCGCGGAACTGGCTGATGACATCGAAGCCGAGCGCCAGGAGCTCGCCGACATCTATGTCCAGCGCGGGGTCGAGCCGGGACTGGCCCGCCAGGTCGCCGGCCATCGGCGCGCTGATGCCGCTCCTGATGGTGCTGGTCGCGCCGTCATCCTGGCTGGTTCCGGCGGTATCGCTCGCCTCGCTTGCCTTCCTGGCCCTGCTCGGCGCGATCGGCGCCAAGGCAGGTGGCGCCAATGTCGGCAAGGCGATGCTGCGCGTCAGCTTCTGGGGCGCGATCGCCATGGCGGTCACGGCAGCGATCGGCGCCGCCTTCGGCACGGTCGTCTGACCCGCCTCTGCCGCGACGGAAAGCCACCTGCCAGCCATCTGGCCCGACAAGGCCGTTTCGAGTACTCTTTCACCATGCGGCCGAGGCTGCATGACAAAGCGGGATATGGCCGGCACATGACCAGAAAGCGGATTCTGATGATCGGCGGCGCCGTGCTGGCCG
This sequence comes from Hyphomicrobiales bacterium, assembly GCA_017305815.1. Lineage (GTDB taxonomy): Bacteria > Pseudomonadota > Alphaproteobacteria > Rhizobiales > Kaistiaceae > Kaistia > Kaistia nematophila. The sequence continues at coordinate 3,139 of JAFKJZ010000270.1, read as the reverse complement.
TGCCGCTCCTTTTCGGCATCTACCTCTCCTTCCTGCTCATCACCGGCAATTTTCACTCGGTGATCGCCGGCGAGCTCTACCGCTCGGCCCAGCCGACGCCGACGGCGCTCGCGAGCTATGTGCAGAACTTCGGCATCAAGACCGTCATCAACCTGCGCGGGGCAAACGAATCCGCCCCCTGGTATCGCGCCGAGATCGACGAATCGCGCAAGCTCGGCGTCGCGCATGAGGACTTCCGCATGTCCTCGCGCACCGAGCTGACGCAGGCCGAGGCCGAAGCGCTCATCCGGCTCTTCAAGACGGCCGAGAAACCGATCCTTGTGCATTGCACCGACGGCAGCGACCGCACCGGCCTCGCTTCGGCGCTCTATGTCGCCGCCGTCGCCAAGCTCGGCGAGGAAGCGGCCGAAGACCAGATTTCGTTCCGCTACGGCCATGTGGCGTTGCCGCTCAGCCCCACCTGGCCGATGGACATGACCTTCGAAGCCCTGGAACCCTGGCTCGGATTTCACGATTCATGACACACCGGATCTTCAGCAACGACGGAATTGGATGGTGGCGGGCGGGCGTCGCGCTGGGCCTTGCCCTCGCCTTCGGCCTCCCCGCCGGCGCGGCGCGGGCCGATATCTGGCAGCTGCCGTCGACGCCATCGCCGACGAATCCGAAGAAGCCGGCAAGCGACGGGCTGCGGCCAGCCGCGCCGACCGCCGCCGAGCCGGAAGCGGACGACCCGCATTACGCCCGCATCTGCGACGCCTTCGGCGAGGGCTTCACCTATTCGCCGGGGACGGGAACCTGCATCAAGATCGCCGGTTATGTGAAGTTCGGCACCGCCTTCGGCGGACGGCACTGATCGCCGCGGAAGCGAAGACGAGAGCCTGCCGACTGGGCTAGACTGGCCGCGTCCGCCGGTGAATCGGCGTTTCGGCGCCGGCCAGCGATCTCCGGCCCCCACAGCGATAAACAGGCACGGCATATGGCGTCCGCGAAAATCCCTCCCCAGTCCCCGACCGGCGCGCCTTACGCTCTGACGATCGAACAGGCCATCGACCATGCCGAGCCGGGCCGCGGCCGGCTGGCGAATGCGCCGGCCGAAATCCCGGCGCGCGGCTGGAAGGACATCCTGTGGCGGGTCTGGGAAAGCTCGCTCGAGGACCGCGTGCTGACGGTCGCCGGCGGCATGGCGTTCTTCTGCCTGCTCGCCATCTTTCCCGGCCTGAGCGCGCTCGTGACGCTCTATGGCCTGGTCGCCGACAACTCGACCATCAGCAGCCACCTGTCGAGCCTCGCCTTCGTGCTGCCCGCCGGCGCCTTCGAACTGATCTCGGACCAGATCAACCTGGCGGTCCGCGCGTCGAGCGGCGCGCTCAGCTTCAGCTTCGCGCTCTCCTTCCTGTTCTCGATCTGGAGCGCCAATGCCGGCATCAAGGCGACGATCGACGGCCTCAACGTCGCCTATGGCGAGCGCGAGCGGCGCAGCGTCATCGCCCTCAACGTCGAATCGCTGATCTTCACCCTGCTGGCGATCGTCGCCGGCATCGGCGCCATCGCCTTCATCATCGCGGTTCCGATCGCGCTGCGCTTCCTCGAAATCGGCCGCTCCTCCGAGGTCTGGATCAATATCCTGCGCTGGCCGGTCCTCGGCTTCTTCGTCTGGGCGGCGCTCGCCATCCTCTACCGCTTCGGTCCCTGTCGCGAGCAGCCGAAATGGCGCTGGGTCACCTGGGGCAGCACGGTCGCCGCCGCGCTCTGGATCCTGACCTCGATCAGCTTCTCCTGGTACGTCTCCAGCTTCGGCAGCTATGACCGCAATTACGGCGCGCTCGGCGCCATCATCGGCTTCATGACCTGGATCTGGCTGTCCTCGACGGTCCTCCTTCTCGGGGCCGAACTCAATGCCGAGATCGAGCACCAGACGGCGCGCGATTCGACGGTCGGGCGGGCGAAGCCGCTCGGCAAGCGCGGCGCGGCAATGGCCGATTCGATCGGCAAGGCGCAGAACTAGGGCGCGCCGCCCGCGCCGCGGCGGAGGCGAACTCCTCCGTCCGGCGGTTTTTGCCGGCACCGTGCAACCAAGGACGACGTCCGCGCATTGGCAGGCCAGTCCGGGAGCCTCTGGCGCGCCGCGCCTTCCCGGCCGCCTCAAAGCGAGTTGCGCCGATGGCCGATCCCTTCCGAGTCGAGATCCCGACCACCGAAACCGTGCCGCTGGAGACGCCGGATCTGGGCGAGAAGGGCCCGTTCCGCTCCGACCCGAGGCTGGCGATCCAGACCTGCCTGCTGGTGCTGGCGGTGCTGACGGTCTGCTACTTCGCCTCCGACATCATCCTGCCCATCGTGCTGGCCATCGTGCTGAAGCTGCTGTTCCAGCCCGCGATGCGGCTGCTGGAGCAGTTGCGTGTGCCGAGGAGCCTGGCGGCGCTGATGCTGATCCTGACCGTGTTCGGCGTCATCGTCGGCGTCGGCGCGGCGCTTTCCGGTCCGGCGACCGCCTGGGGCGAGAAATTGCCGGACGGCGTGCAGCGGCTGGAGGAGCGGCTCAAATTCCTGAGCCAGCCGATCGGCGCGCTGCAGAAATTCCTGCACCAGTTCGACGGTCCCGCCACCGGCGGCGGCGGCCCGACGCTGGCCGAAACGCTGATGAAGGGCACGCAGCATTTCGCCAGCGGCTTCTTCGAGACGATCCTGATCCTGTTCTTCCTGCTCGTCTCCGGCGACACCTTCCTGCGGCGGATGGTGGAGATCGTGCCGAGCTTCGGCGACAAGCGCCGCGTCGTCGACCTGTCGCAGCAGATCGAGGAAAACGTCTCCGCCTATCTGGTGACGATCACGCTGATGAACGGGGCGGTCGGCGTCGCCACCGGGGTCGCCATGTGGGCCTGCGGCCTCGGTGATCCCGTGCTCTGGGGCGCGGTGGCCTTTTTCCTCAACTACGTGCCGATCATGGGGCCACTGGTCGGCGTCGGCCTGTTCCTGCTCGCCGGACTGCTGACCATCGATCCGCTTTGGCAGGCGCTGCTGCCGGCCGGGCTCTATCTCGCGATCCACATCGTCGAGGGCGAGGCGATAACGCCGATGCTGCTGGCGCGCCGCTTCACGCTGAACCCGGTGCTGGTGATCATCTCGCTGATCTTCTGGT
>JAFKJZ010000269.1 GCA_017305815.1 Hyphomicrobiales bacterium | reverse complement strand
AGATGACGGGCCAAATCCCTGCAAGGCCGAGCGAATTCGCCGGGGCGCCGCGCTGCCTCAGCCGTCGCCCATCGCCATCAGCGAGGCGTTGCCGCCGGCGGCTGCGGTGTTGACGGAGACGACCTGCTCCTCGGCGAAACGGAGCAGGTAATTGGGGCCGCCGGCCTTCGGGCCGGTGCCGGAAAGGCCGGAGCCGCCGAAGGGCTGGGTGCCGACGACGGCGCCGATGACGTTGCGGTTCACGTAGACATTGCCGACGGCGAGCTTCTCGACCACGGCGTCGACCGTCTCGTCGATGCGGCTGTGGATGCCGAGCGTCAGGCCGTAGCCGGTCGCCTGAACCTGCTCGATGACCTTGCCGAGGTCCCTCGCCTTCCAGCGCGCGACATGCAGGATCGGCCCGAACACCTCGCGGTCGAGGCTCGCGGCGTCCCTGAGCTCGATGATGGTGGGGCCGACATAGGTGCCCGCATTCGGCACCCTGCCCTCGAAGCGCACCGTCTCGCTCTTGCGCATCGCGGCGACGTGCCGGTCGAGATTGCCCTTGGCCTCGGCATCGATGACCGGGCCGAGGTCGGTGGACGGCTTGCGCGGATCGCCGATCGAGAGCTCCGCGGCGGCGCCCTCGATCATCTCCAGCATCCGCTCGGCGACGTCCTCCTGCAGATAGAGGATGCGCAGCGCCGAGCAGCGCTGGCCGGCCGAGCGGAAGGCCGAGGCGATGACGTCGTCGGTCACCTGCTCCGGCAGGGCGGTCGCGTCGACGATCATGGCGTTCAGGCCGCCCGTCTCGGCGATCAGCGGCACGATCGGCCCCTTCTTCGCGGCGAGCGCCCGGTTGATCGACCAGGCAGTCTCGGTCGAGCCGGTGAAGGCGACGCCGGCGGTTAACGGATGGCTAACAAGAGAAGCACCGACGCGGCCGTCGCCGGTCGCGAGTTGGCAGGCGGCGACGGGGACGCCCGCCTCATGCAGCAGCCGGATGGCCTCGAAGGCGATGATCGGCGTCTGCTCGGCCGGCTTGGCGACGACGGTGTTGCCGGCGGCGAGCGCCGCCGTCACCTGGCCCAGGAAGATCGCGAGCGGGAAATTCCACGGCGAGATGGCGACGAAGACGCCACGGCCGCGATAGCTGAGCTCGTTGCGCTCGCCGGTCGGCCCCGGCATCCGGATCGGCTCGGCGAAGTGCCGGCGCGCCTCTGCGGCGTAGTAGTGGCAGAAATCCGTCGCTTCGCGCACTTCGGAGAGCCCGTCCGGCAGGGTCTTGCCGGCCTCGCGGGAAAGCAGGCTCATCAGCCTGTCGCGGTTCGCCTCCAGCAGATCCGCCATCTTCTCCAGGATCCTGGCGCGATCCTCGGCCGGCGTCGCCGACCAGCTCCGGAATGCCGCCTGCCCCGCCTGCAGGACGGCATCGACCGCCCCGACGGGGAGATCCGCGACCGAACCCACCACGGTGCGGCCGTCGACCGGGCTCAGCACCGGCGCCGGCTTCGCCTCGCCGATCGCGACCGCGACGATCGGCTTCGCCGCCAGCGCCGTGCCGGCTTCCGCTCTCAGCCCGTCGAGCAGCGCCGACAGCGTCGCCGCATGGCCGAATTCCACCCCGGCCGAGTTCCTGCGGCTCGCGCCATAGAGGTCGGCGGGCATGGGCAGGTTGCGGTTGCGGGCGCGGGCGCCGCCCTCCAGCGTCGTGTCGGGCCGCGCCAGCAGGCCGGCGATCGGCACGGACCGATCGCCGACCACCGCCACGAACGACGAGTTCGCGCCATTCTCCAGCAGGCGGCGCACCAGATAGGCGAGCAGGTCGCGGTGACCGCCGACCGGCGCGTAGATGCGGGTCGAGACGGTCGGCACGCTCTCGTGCACCGCCTTGTGCAGCGCCTCGCCCATGCCGTGCAGCCGCTGCAACTCGAAGCCGGTCGCCTCACCGGCCATCTCCAGGATGGTGGCGACGGTCAGCGCATTGTGGGTGGCGAATTGCGGGAAGATGCGTGGCCTGAGATCGAGCAGCTTCCGCGCGCAGAACAGGTAGTTCTGGTCGGTCGCGGCCTTGCGGGTGAACACCGGGTAGTCGTCGAGCCCGCGCTCCTGCGCCCGCTTGACCTCGGTGTCCCAATAGGCGCCCTTGACCAGGCGCACCATCATCTTGCGATCGAGCTTTTGCGCCAGTTCGCCGATCCAGTCGATCGCCGCGGCCGCGCGCTTCTGATAGGCTTGGATGGCGAGCCCGAAGCCGTCCCAGCCAGCAAGCGACGGATCGGCGAACGCCGCCGCGATGACGTCGAGCGACAGCTCCAGCCGGTCCGCCTCCTCGGCATCGACGGTGAAATTCAGGTCATAGCCCTTCGCCTGCGCCGCCAGCTTGACCAGTTGCGGCACAAGTTCCGCCAGGACGCGGTCCCGGTTGACGGCCTCGTAGCGGGGATGCAGCGCGGAAAGCTTGACCGAGATGCCGGGACGATCCGGCAGCGCCTTCTTGCCCGCCGCCTTGCCGATGGCGTCGATCGCCATCGCGTAGCTCGCGAAATAGCGCTCCGCGTCCTCCGCCGTGCGGGCGCCCTCGCCCAGCATGTCGTAGGAATAGCGGAAGCCCTGCTTCTCCAGCGTCTTCGCCCGCTTCAGCCCGTCCTGGATGGTCTGGCCGAGCACGAAATGATAGCCGAGGAAGCGCATCGCCTGACGGGTCGCGGTGCGGACGGTCGGCGTGCCGACGCGCTTGACCAGGCCGGCGATGATGCCGTCGGCGCTGTCCGTCGGCGTCACGATGCGCGCCGACAACCCCAGCGCCCAGGTCGAGGCGGAGACGAACCAGCCTTCGGCCTTGCCGCTATGCTCGCTCCAGTCGGCGCCGCCGAGCTTGTCCTCGATCAGGCGGTCCTGCGTCGCCGCGTCCGGCACGCGCAGAAGCGCTTCGGCCAGCACCATCAGCGCCAGCCCCTCGCGGGTCGAAAGCCCGAACTCGCGCAGGAAGTCCTCGATGCCGCCGACCGCGCCGGACTGGCCGCGGATCGCTTCGATGAAGGCCGTGGCGCGGCGGTCGATGCGCGCCTCGGCGCTCGCGTCCAGCATGGCGCCGCGGATCGCATGACGGATCAACGCGGCGTCATCGCCGGCAAAGGGGGCGCGGAAAGGTTCGAAGGCGGCGGTCGGCATGGAGAACTCCGGATTGCGAAGTCCGCAGGATATCGCCAACCGAAACGCTGCTTTCGGGTTTGATGGAGGCCATTTCCGTGACTCTCGCGGCCGATTGGCAATTTTCCGGGATATTCACTAGTCTCTCTGTTCATCTCATCGGGGAGGCTTTTCCGTGCCGTTTCGCGACGACGAACTGGTGCAATTTGCGGCGGACGGCACCTCGCCTTTGCCGGTCACCGACGCGACCTGGATCGTCGAGAACGAAGGCGCGCGGATCTGGTGCGCAAGCTATGGCGAAGGCGCGCCGGTGATCCTGCTGCATGGCGGCCTCGGCCACAGCGGCAACTGGAACCATCAGGTTCCGGCCCTGGTCGACGCCGGCTACCGCGCCATCGTGGTCGACAGCCGCGGCCACGGCCGCAGCACGCGCGACGGCCAGCAGCCCTATTCCTATGATCTGATGGCATCGGACGTGCTGGTGGTGATGGACCGGCTCGGTGTGACGAAGGCGGCGATCATCGGCTGGAGCGACGGCGCCTGCACCGGACTGGTGCTGGCGCGCCGCCATCCCGAGCGGGTCGCCGGCGTGTTCTTCTTCGCCTGCAACATGGATTCGAGCGGCACCAAGCCCTTCGTGGGCACGCCGGTGATCGACCGCTGCTTCAGCCGGCATGTCGCCGACTATGCCGCGCTTTCCACGACGCCCGACGATTTCAAGGCCTTCTCGGAGGCGGTCGGCCTCATGCAGCGGACCCAGCCGGACTACAGCGCCGCCGACCTCGCCGAGATCGACGTGCCCGTGCTGGTCATCCAGAGCGCCGACGACGAATTCATCCGGATCGAGCACGCGGAATATCTGGCGGGCGCGCTGCCCCAGGGCCGCCTGCGGGTGCTGGAAGGCGTCACCCATTTCGCGCCGCTGCAGCGGCCTGCCCTCTTCAACGAAGCCATCGCCGATTTCCTGGCGACGCTGCCTTCGCGCTGACGATCACGAGACCCGACATCCATGGACCGCATCGACCGCGCCATCCTGAAGGCCCTGCAGGCGGACGGCCGCATCACCACGCTGGAGCTCGCCGCCAAGGTCAACCTGTCGCCGACCGCGACGGCGGACCGCGTCAAGCGACTGACGCGCGAAGGCTATATCGAGGGCTATCACGCCCGCCTCTCGGCGGAAAAGCTGGACCTCGGCCTGCTCGTCTTCGTCGAGGTCAAGCTCGACCGCACGACGCCGGACGTGTTCGACCACTTCGCCACCGCGGTCCGGCGCGCCTCGGAGGTGATGGAGTGCCACATGGTGGCCGGCGGCTTCGACTACCTGATCAAGGCGCGCGTCAGCGACATGAACGCCTATCGCGCCTTCCTCTCCGACAGCCTGCTGTCGCTGCCGGGCGTGCGCGAGACGCACACCTATGCGGTGATGGAAGAGGTCAAGAACACGGATCTGCTGCCGCTGTAGGCTATTGTCGGCAAGAAGGTCGTGCCAGGCTCCGATGTCCAACATCCTGAGGAGCCTTGCCCAGGCAAGGCGTCTCGAAGGACGCACGACATCCGGGCCGCCGACTCTTTTGGCATGCACGCCGTGCGTGCTTCGAGACGGCCCTCCGGGCCTCCTCAGCATGTTGGGGCGTTGGTGCGCTCGCAAAGCGGAGTGCGAGCCTGCGATTTCACGGCTGCGTGGATCCCTGCTTTCGCAGGGATGACGGCGAGGTTGGGAGTCTGGGCAGTGTCCAACCGGCGAGGCCTAAGCGGACGGAGTGATACCGCCGAAGTGGTAGATCGAGCAGGGTGCAAGCCGGTGTGCTTGGAATGCACGACATGGAAATGGCGACGGCGGGCGGTAGGGACGCTCAACAACCTCGGTCGTCATCCCTGCGGACGCAGGGATCCATCCATCCGCCCCG
>JAFKJZ010000268.1 GCA_017305815.1 Hyphomicrobiales bacterium | reverse complement strand
CTTCTCCTATCTCGCCTGCGATTTCGGCCTGAAGGAGCTCTACCTCTGGCCGATCAATGCCGACCAGCAGGGCACGCCGCAGCAGGTGCGCAAGGTGATCGACGCCGTGCGCGCCAACAACATTCCCGCCGTCTTCAGCGAAAGCACCATCTCGGCCAACCCGGCCAAACAGGTGGCGCGCGAGACCGGCGCCACCTATGGCGGCGTGCTCTATGTCGACAGCCTCTCCGAGGCTGGCGGCCCGGTGCCGACCTATCTCGACCTCCTGCGCGTCACGTCCGAGACGATCGCAAAGGGGATCGCGCGGCGGGAGGCCAGCGCGGAATGAACGCGCCCCTTTCCGCCCGCTCCGCGCCGGCATCCGGCATCTCGGTCACGAACGCCACCGTTACCTATCGCAACGGCCACACGGCGCTGCGCGACGCCAGCTTCGAAATCCCGACCGGCACCATCACGGCGCTGATCGGCGTCAACGGCAGCGGCAAGTCGACCCTGTTCAAGGCGATCATGGGCTTCGTCCGCGTCGCGCGCGGCGACATCACCGTTCTCGGCCGGCCGATCGAGGCGGCGCTGAAGCTGAACCTCGTCGCCTATGTGCCGCAGAGCGAGGACGTCGACTGGAACTTCCCGGTGCTGGTCGAGGATGTCGTCATGATGGGCCGCTACGGCCACATGAACTTCCTGCGCATCGCCACGGCCCGCGACCGCGCGGCCGTCGACGCGGCGCTCGAACGGGTCGGCATGGGCGCGATGCGCAAGCGCCAGATCGGCGAATTGTCCGGCGGCCAGAAGAAGCGCGTCTTCCTCGCCCGCGCGCTGGCGCAGGATGGCCGCGTCATCCTGCTCGACGAGCCCTTCACCGGCGTCGATGTGCAGACGGAGGCCGCGATCATCGAGCTCCTGCGCGGCCTCCGCGACGAGGGCCGGGTGATGCTGGTCTCGACCCACAATCTCGGCAGCGTGCCGGAATTCTGCGATCGCGCCGTCTTGCTCAACCGCACCGTGCTCGCGCATGGCCCGACGCGGGAGACTTTCACAAAGGCCAATCTGGAGCGGACCTTCGGCGGCGTCCTGCGCCATGTTGTGCTCGATCCGGCGACGGTCGGCAGCGGGCCGATCAACATCCTCTCCGACGACGAGAGCCCGCTGCTGTTGCCGGATCCGCCGGCGGCGGGCGCGGAAAGCGCGGAGGCGCGCCGCTGATGGCGATCCTCCTCGAGCCGTTCTCCTATGGCTACATGCTCAATGCCATGTGGGTCAGCGCGCTGGTCGGCGGCGTCTGCGCCTTCCTCTCCGCCTATCTGATGCTGAAGGGCTGGTCGCTGATCGGCGACGCCCTCTCCCACTCGATCGTGCCCGGCGTCGCCGGCGCCTACATGCTCGGCCTGCCGTTTTCCATCGGCGCCTTCTTCTCCGGCGGGCTCGCCGCCGCCGCGATGCTGTTCCTGAACCAGCGCACGCGGCTGAAGGAAGACGCGATCATCGGCCTGATCTTCACCGGCTTCTTCGGTCTCGGCCTCTTCATGGTGTCGCTGTCGCCGACCGCCGTGAACATCCAGACCATCGTGCTCGGCAACATCCTGGCCATCACGCCGGAGGATACGCTGCAGCTCGCCATCATCGGCTTCCTGTCGCTCGCCATCCTCCTGGCGAAATGGAAGGACCTGATGGTCACCTTCTTCGACGAGAGCCACGCCCGCTCGATCGGCCTCAATCCGACCTTCCTGAAGATCCTGTTCTTCACCCTGCTCTCGGCCTGCACGGTGGCGGCGCTGCAGACGGTCGGCGCCTTCCTCGTCATCGCCATGGTGGTGACGCCGGGCGCCACCGCCTATCTGCTCACCGACCGCTTCCCGCGCCTGCTCGCGATCAGCGTCGCTGTCGGCGCGCTAACCAGCTTCACCGGCGCCTATGCGAGCTATTACCTCGACGGCGCCACCGGCGGCATCATCGTCGTGCTGCAGACACTGATCTTCCTCGCTGCCTTCGTGTTCGCCCCCAAGCACGGCCTGCTCGCCGCCCGCCGCCGCACCGCCGAAGCGCTGGTGGAGACCGCCGCATGACTCTGCTGGAAACGCTGCTGCAACCGCTGCAGTTCGAGTTCATGCGCAACGCGCTCGTCATCTCGGCGCTGGTCGCCGTGCCGACCGCCCTGCTCTCCTGCTACCTGGTGCTCAAGGGCTGGTCGCTGATGGGCGACGCGATCTCGCATGCCGTGCTGCCGGGCGTCGTCATCGCCTATATCGTCGGCGCGCCCCTCGCCATCGGCGCATTCGTCGCCGGCATGGGCTGCGCGCTCGCGAGCGGCTATCTCAAGGCAAACAGCCGCATCAAGCAGGATACGGTGATGGGCATCGTCTTTTCCGGCATGTTCGGCCTCGGCATCGTGCTCTACACCAAGATCGAGACCGACGTTCACCTCGACCACATCCTGTTCGGCGACATGCTGGGCGTGGGGGGCCGCGACATCGCCGAGACGGGGATCATCGCGCTCGTCATCACCGGCCTGCTCGCCATCAAATGGCGCGACCTGCTGCTGCACGCCTTCGACCCAATCCAGGCGAAGGTCGTCGGCCTGCCGGTCAACTGGCTACACTACGGGCTGCTGGCGATCCTGTCGCTTGCCATCGTCGGCGCGCTGAAGGCGGTCGGCATCATCCTCGCCATCGCGATGCTGGTTTCGCCCGGCGCCATCGCCTTCCTGCTGACCAAGCGCTTCGGCGCGATGCTCTGGCTGGCGGCGACGATCGCCGTCCTCGCCTCGCTGGCCGGCGTCTATCTGAGCTTCTTCCTCGACAGCGCCCCGGCGCCGACCATCGTGCTGCTGCTGACGATGATCTTCATCGCCGCGTTCATCGTCTCCAAGCGGCGGGCGGCGCGCATGGAGACGGAGGAAGCCGGTCTTTCATAGGCAATCGAGATGGGTTGCTCAGCGCATCAAAGGCGCCAACCGTCACGGTTCAGCCGAGGCTCATCCTCACCAGGCCAGCGCCTTGCCGTCGAGGGCAGCCAGCAGCTTGGCGTCCTGGTTGTAGATGTCCTTGCGGAAATTGACGCCGTCGTCGTCGACCCAGGCGGTGAGATAGGTCAAGTGGATCGGCAGCGGCGTGGCGAGCTTGACGACGGTATTCTTCTCCGTCGCCACGACCTTGTTGATCCGGTCCATGTTCCAGCCGGAAATGCCGCCGGCCGTCAGCACCTGAAGGGCAAGTTCAAGCGGCCGGCTCAGCCGGATGCAGCCATGGCTGAAGGCGCGCTCGGCCTTCGAGAACGCGCTGCGCGAGGGCGTATCGTGCAGATAGACGTCATGCTGGTTCGGGAACATGAACTTGACCCGGCCGAGCGCGTTCTTCGGTCCCGGCTGCTGGCGCAGCTGGAACGGGAAATTGCCCGGCCCGTAGCTCGACCAGTTGATCGAGGTAAGGTCATAGACGTCCTTGCCGCGCACGGCCTGGAACCCCTGCGAGGCGAGACTGGCGGGGTTGGAGCGCAGCTTGCCGAGCTGTTCCTTGACGGCGATGCCGGCCGGGACCGTCCAGTAGGGGTTGAGCTCGATATAGCGGACCTGGTCGCTGAACACCGGCGTGCGGCTATAGGGCTTGCCGACGACGACCGACATGCGCTCCTCGGCCTGGCCGTCCCTGACCCGGCGCAGCTCGAAGCCGGCGATGTTGACCATCAGATATTGCTGGCCGAGATCGCGCGGCATCCAGCGCCAGCGCTCCATCGCCAGCTCGATTTCCTGAATGCGGTCCTCGATCGGCACGTTCATCGCGACCAGCGCCGCCGGCCCGACGACACCGTCGACATCGAGGCCGTGGCGCGCCTGGAAGCGCTCGACCGCCTTTACCAGCTCCGCGTCATAGAGCTCGGCATTTCCAGCCGCGGCCGGATCGGCGCCGTCTGTGACCGCGAGCCGCTCGCGAAGAGCGCCAACGCGCGGGTCGGTCATGCCCGGCTTCAGCGTCGGGCCAAGAGGAACCGGCTCCCATCCACCCTCGGCCTGAAGCTCGCGATATTGCGCCAGCGCGCCCCGAAGCGACGCGTAATAGCTGCTCGGCGGCTGGGCGACGTCAAAATACTCGTCGAGGTCGTCGACCCTCGATATCGCCTGCAGCGCCGCCGCCTGGTCGAAGGTGCGCGTCTTCAGGAAGAAGTTGGGATCGACCTTGCTGGGCAGGAAGCGGCCGACGGAGAGATCGGCGCTATATTCCAGAAAGGCAGCGGAAAAATAGAGCTCGATCAGCGCAAGGCCGCGGAAATCCTCGGGATCGGCGCGCTGCATCAGCGAGAGAAGCTGGTCGGTCGGATAGTCGTCCGGCCGCAGGCCGTCCGCGCCGGCGTCGTTCAGGATCGCGACCAGCGCCTCGGCCCGGTCATCGCGCAGCCAGAGAAGCTCGCCCGCCTGCTCCTCGTAATAGGCGCGCAGCACGTCGCGGCGCTGCTGGATCGGCAAGGGCAGCCTTGGCTCACGCGCCAGCAGGTCGATGGCGTTGATGCGGATGACGGCGAGGTTCCGCTGCATCTCCTCGACGCTGGCGGCCTCGGCCGCCGGAACGCTTGGCAACATCGGCGCGAGCGCGAGAAAAGCTCCCGCGCAGAGCCGGAGGGCGAAACGACGGATCGGGGCGTTATTGAATGGGCGGCGCATAGAGGATTCCGCCTTGCGTCCAGAGGGCGTTGATACCACGGGAGAGTTGCATCGGCGTGTCCTCGCCGAGATTGCGGTCGAAGATCTCGCCGATATTGCCGACGCCGCCGATCACCTGGGTGAGCCAGGCATCCGACAATCCGAGCGGCGGCCCGCTCAAGGCACCGAGCAGGCCGGCCTGCTGCGCCTTGTCGGCGGCGATGGAGGTAGAGCTCAGCCCGACCTCCTCCGCGTCGATCAGGCCGAACAGCACCCAGCGCACGAGATTGACCCATTTCGGATCGTCGTCGCGCACCACCGGGCCAAGCGGCTCCTTCGAGATGACGTCCTTGAGGATGACGTGCTCGTCCGGCTTCGGCAGGTCCGCTCGCTCGCCGGCGAGCGCCGCACGA
>JAFKJZ010000267.1 GCA_017305815.1 Hyphomicrobiales bacterium | reverse complement strand
CTTGGTGACGTTGGGCGACCAGTTACCGTTGACGTCGCGGATCACCTTGACGTCGGGCGCCTCGGCAAAGGCCTTGTCGGCGCCGGCGCGCTGCTGGGCGACCAGCGGGCTGCCGGCGATGCCCTCGATGCGCAGTACGTTGCCCTTGCCGCCAATGCCCTCGACGACGCCCTTGGCGACGTCATAGCCGAACTTCACATAGTTGGAATCGACATTGATGGCGTAGGGGCTGGTGACGGCGCCCGCGCCGGTGACGAAGGGAATGCCGGCCTTGAAGGCGGCCTCGATCACCTCGTTCAGCGCCGTCGAAGAGCCGGCGAAGGAGGTGATGATGCTGCACTTCTTGTCGATGAAGGCGCGGATCTGGGCGATCTGCTGGCCGGTATCGCCGTTCGAATCCGACATCTCGAAATCGGAGACCCAGCCCTTCGCCTTGTAGAGATCGACCAGACGCTCGAGCTCCTTGGTGACGGAGACCCGCCAGGGATTGCCCTGGTAGGATTCCGAGTGGCACCACTTCCACGGCTGCTTGACCGGGCCGAAATTGTCATAGGCCGACGGCTGGATCGTCTCCTCGACGCCGACATAGAGCGCCTGGATATCCGGCGGCAGCGTCGCGAAGGCCGGCGGCAGTTCGGCGGCCTTCGCCACGCCGGCCACGCTCATCAAGGCAGCGGCGCAGACCGCCACGCCGAGTTTCGTCCTAGCCCGTGTCATGATCCTGTCTCCCTCCCTCTTGGCCGGGGCGGATATCCGCTCACCGCGCCCTGTTCAGGCCCCGCCGCGCGGCGCGCGACGTCCCTCTGGCCCAAGCTTTCTCGTCGCACGTTCCGCACGCGAACTCTTATTCTCAAGAACACCCGGCTGGCGGCTCCCACGCCAACCTCCGCCCTCCAGCTTATTTTTCGCAGGTGAGAGCTTTCGTTCATATCAGATAGCAAGCCGCATTCCTGTCAACTGGTATTTGACCACGAATAACAGGTGAGCGCCTGGGACCGGACGAAGGTCTGGGAAAAGCCTGCTCCTCCAAAGCTCGACACCCGCCGGCGGGATCCACGCGAGCGGGCGTCGAGCCCAACTGGGCATTGAAGCCGGCCACGCGAAAGCGCGGCCGGCAGGAGACGCTACCAGCGGACCTGGAAGCCGGCATTGCCGCCATAGGTCTGGACGTTGTCGGCGAACTTGCCGTCAAAAGTGGCGAAGAACGAGGTGTCCGGGCCCCAGTTCATCCTGAAGCCGGCATTGACCGCCAGCGCATCCTCGGCCGCGGCCGCGCCCTGCACGACGAAGGGATAGCCCGGCGCCGCGAGGAAGCTCGGATTGACCGAGCGATCCGGATTGAACTCGTGCTGCCAGGCCGCCCGCGCCCAGGGCTGGATGGTCGTGTTCTCGCCGAGCCCCATCGTCGTGTCGAACTGCAGGCCGAGCATGGAAGGAAGCGACGTGATGGTGCGGCGGTCATAGTCGAGGCCGAGGACGTCGCCGTTCGGGGAGGTCTCCTGGAAGCCCTGCATGGTCAGCGAGGCAAACTGCAGGCCGGCGAAGCCGGTGACCGCGCCGAGGCCGGCGACGGGCTGGCGCCATCCGGTTTCGGCGCGGGCGCTGAAGCCGCCGCTCAGGAAATCGCCCTCCCAGCGTTCCGAGAAGCCAGGCACGGGATTGAGCGGTGCGTCGGAGCCAGGCACGGTCGCCTGGCGGCGGGTGCTGTTGTCGTAGATGTCCAACGCGAGCGCGCCATTGGCATAGAACTGGCCCCACTTCTTCGCGCCATAGGCGCCGAGATGGCCGCCGACCATGTTGCCGCTGGTCTCGCGATCCGGCACCGAGAACGAGCCGGCGGCGCCGCCGACGGCAAGACCCATCAGCGTGTCGGGATCGACCTGGTAATCGACGCCGGCCGCCAGGCTGCCGGCCTTGTAGGTCAGGTCGGCGCTGCCGACGATGGTCGGGTCGCCATTGACGTTGCCGGAATTGCCACCGACCGTCGCCCAGATCTTCCAGCGACGCTCCTCGGCCTGGTCGAGCGCGGCGAAGGCCGGGCTCTTTTCGGGCTCGTCCGCGTAGCCGAGCGCCTTCGGCGTATAGCTCTGGCTCGAGGGATCGAGGCCCATGCCGATGCGCCAGCTGTCCGCCTGGCCGGTCATCGCCGCCAGGAAAGTGCTGTTCATGTCGAACTCGGGCTGCTGGAAGCCGCTGACGCCCTCGCCCGAGATCGAATCGTAGATCGCGCCGAGGGCATCGATCGTCGGCACGTAGAACAGCGCCGCCGCGATCGGAGCGAAATCCGGCGAGGCAAGGTCCGTCTGGATCGCGTTGATCGCCGAACCGACCGCCGTCTGGTTCTCCGTCATGCCCCCACGGGCATAGTTGATATCGACATTGAGGACGACATCCTGGGGATCGACCGGATAGAGCAGCTTGTACTGCGCCACCGCGCTCTGCGCGGCGTCGAGCTCCAGGCCCTCGTCGGTGACGCCCTCTTCGGTGTGGATGATGACGTAGTCCGTGCTGCCGGTGCGCGCCGACGCGGGGTGCATGACGTTGATGGCGACAATGCCGTCCACCACCGCCGTGCCGCTGACATCGATGCGGTCGGTCGTGCCGGCGAGATCGAGGTCGAGCAGATAGGCGCCTTCCTCGGTCTGCTCGAGATTGCCGGTCAGCGTCGTTCGCATCACCCGGTCCCAATCGCCGGGCGACATGTACCCTTCGTTCAGATACTTGCCCGTCGCGCCGAGATCGACGGTGTCGCCCATGTAGTGGATGGCGTCGAAGCGGTTGTTGAAGGCGTTCTGTCCTTCGCCGAGCGCGACCGAGCCGATGGTCACATATTCGTTCTCGAAGGTGTCGTCGCCGCCGGTGGCGCGCATGGCGTAGCCGTCGATCAGGTCGACCGAGGTGACGATGCCCTTGTTGGTGAGCTTGTTGGTCTTGCCGTCCTTGAAGCCGACGCCGGCGCCCATTTCGGAACCGCCGATCACCTTCACCTTGTCCTCGATGGTGACGTCGATGTCGCCATTGCCGTCGCCGCCGACGCTCTGCGCCAGGATGGCGAAGGAGTTCTTGCCGGTGACCGCGACATCGACCTTCTGCGTCAGGCTGACCACGTCGCCATAGCCGTCGCCGCCGACAGAGCCCATGAAGCCGGCCGGCGTCGGTTCCGAGAACAGGCTGAAGGTCTGGGCGCTGGCGCCGGAGAAGCCGTCCAGGCCGAGATAGTTCCCGTCGAAGCCGCCGACGCCGCCGCCGCCACCCACCGACTGGGCGAAGACGCCGACCGAATTGTCGCCGGTGATGAGGATCCTGGTGTTGCCGGTGATCTTGACGATGCCGCCATTGCCGGTGCCGCCATTTGCGGTGGCCTCGACGATGCCATCGGTTCCCGCGGTGACGACACCGCCGCCGCCGCCGACCGACTGCGCGAAGATGCCGACGGAGCCGTTGCCCTTCAGCTCGATGACGCCGGTGCTGTCGACGATGACGTCGCCCCCCTTGCCGGTGACGCCGGCGCCGCCGATCACTGCCGTACCGCCGAGCGCCACAGCGGTCGCCGCGCCGCCGGCGCCGCCACCGCCGCCCACCGATTGGGCGAAGATCGCGACGGAGTTGTCGCCCTCGATCAGCATGTTGCCGTCATTGATGACCTTGACGATGCCGCCATCGCCGCCGGCGCCGCCCGAGCCGCCGATCGCCAGCGCAATCGACGGCGTGTCGCCGGGACTGGTCACATAGGTGATGCCGCCCGTGCCGCCACCGCCGCCGACCGACTGCGCCAGGATACCGGTCGAGCCATATCCGGTCGTGTGGATCAGGCCGGTCACCTCATTGGTGACGGTGACGTCGCCGCCCTTGCCGCTTGCGCCGCCAGCGCCGCCGATGACGAAGTCGAAGGTAGAGCCGTCGGCCAGCGCCGTGCCGCCGGTCATGGCGCCATTGCCGCCGCCGCCGCCGATCGACTGCGCGAAGATCGCGACCGCCGCGTCGCCCGTCGTGGTGATGGTGCCCGCATTGGTGACCTTGACGACGCCGCCGCCCCCGCCTCCGGCGCCGCCGACGCCGAGCGAGCCCGAGGTCAGGCTGGCCGCGAAGCCGCCACCGGCATTGCCGCCGCCACCGCCGACCGACTGCGCGAAGATGCCATGCGAGCCATAGCCTTCGACCAGGATGTTGCCCTGGCGCAGCAGCGTCCCACTCTCGTCCCCGGACAGGATTCGCTGGTTCTCGACCGTGACGTCGCCGCCATTGCCGGTCGAAGCGACATCGCCGCCGACCATGAGCAGGCCATAGGTCCTGCCGCCCGAGCCGCCGCCGCCGCCGATCGACTGCGCATTGATGCCGTCGGCGCCGTCGCCCAGCGTGTGCAGGCTGTTGGAGTTGGTGACCGTGACCGCGCCGCCATTGCCGGAGGAACCGCCGGCGCCGCCGATCAGCACCAGCGCCGGAACGCTGTCGGTGAACTTGCCGGAATTCTTGCCGCCACCGGAGCCGCCGCCGCCGCCGACCGACTGGGCGAAGATGGCATGCGAATCGAGACCATGGGTCTCGATCATCGCCGCGTTGGTGACGCCGACCGCTCCGCCGACGCCGGCGGAGCCGCCGGAACCGCCGACGCCGAGGATCGCCAAGCCGATCGAACCGCCGGCACCGCCGCCGCCACCGATCGACTGGGCGAAGATGCCCGCGGAATCATCAGCATGGGTGAGGATGCCGCCATAGTTGTCGACGGTGACAATCCCGCCGCCGCCGACCGACTGCGCATGAATGCCGTCCGAGGTCTGGCCTTCGGTGGTGATGTGGCCGGTATTGGTGACAGTGACCGTGCCGCCATTGCCACCCGTCCCGCCCGTGCCGCCAATGCCGACCGCCGCCGAGCGCTTGAAGCTGCCGGTGCTGACCGGCTTCAGGAAGGTGAGCGGATCGACCGGCACGCCCGGGATCGACACCAGGCCGCCCAGACCGACATAGGCGTCGCCGCCCGTACCGCCGCCGCCGCCGATCGACTGCGCCAGGATGCCGGCCGACTTGTCGCCATGGGTGGTTATG
>JAFKJZ010000266.1 GCA_017305815.1 Hyphomicrobiales bacterium | reverse complement strand
GGCCGCAGGACGGCGGGTGAGGGGTTTAGGCCTCACCCGAGAGATCGCAGCCCCTCACCCGGAGCTTCGCTCTGACCTCTCCCGATGGGAGAGGTGAAGGGTAAGCCTCATCCCTCCAGCGCCAACGCTCCATCCTCCAACCGATAGACCCGATCGACCGCACCCTGCGGCAGGGCGGCGTGCGTGGCGAGCACCAGCGTGCGACCCGTGGTGACGGCGAGCAGGTCGGCGAGGAACGCCGCCTCGGTCGGCCGGTCGAGTCCTGCCGTCGGCTCGTCGAGCAGCAGCACCCTCGCCGGCGACAGCAGCGTGCGCGCCAGGCAGAGCCGCCGCGCCTGTCCGGCCGAAAGCGTCTCGCCGGATTCGCCGAGCCAGGTGTCGAACCCCTGCGGTAGGCCGCGCACGAAGCCGTCGAGCCGGGCCTTTTCCAGCACGGCGAGAAGCGCCGCGTCGTCGGCTGCCGGGTCGGCGATCCTCAGATTGTCGCGGATCGTACCGATGAACACGGGCGCATCCTGCGAAAGCAGCGCGACATGGGCATGGAGATCCGCCTGCCGGACTTCGCGGATACCGACACCGCCGATGCGGATCTCGCCGGCATCGACGTCGACGAGGCGGAGCAGCAGACCGAGCAGCGTCGACTTGCCCGAGCCGCTCTCGCCGACGATGGCGACGCGCTCGCCCGGATGCAGGGTCAGGTCGAGGCCGGAAAGGACCTGCTGGTCGCGGCCATAGGTGAAGCCGACCTTGTCGAAGACGATATCGCCCGTCTCGGGCAGCGCGACCGCTCGGGGGGGATCGATGACAGACGGACGCATGTCGACCAGCGACTGGACGCGCTTCGCCGCCGCGCTGGCCGCGCCAAGCCGGCCGGCACCGCGCAGGATCGGCCCCGAAACCTCGAAAATCGCCATGACGGCAAGCAGCGCGCCAACGAGGACAGGCCCCGAAACGCGGCCCGCTTCCAGCACGGAAAGGCCGACATAGAGCGTGGCGACCGCGGTGGCGCCCGTGCCGAGCACGACGAAGGCAGGCCCGAAGGCGATGCGCCGGCCCTGGCGCAGCCGCGCCGTCCGCACGGCCGTAGCCGCCTCGTCGACCGAGCGGCGGGCGCCGTCGACGGCGCCGAGCGCGACCAGATCCGCGTGGCCGTCGATGCCGTCAAGCACGGCACTGCGCAGGTCGGCCGCGGTGCGTACCGTGGCGGCGCCGCTGCGGCGGCCGGCGAGCACGATCAGCCCGGGCAGAAGCAGCGTCGTCAGGCCGAAGCCGATGAGCGCTACCGGCAGGCTGTCCGGCAGCACGATCCACAGGAACAGGCCGAGCCCGAGGGCGCCGAAAATCGCGGTCGCGACCGGGGCCACGACCTGCAGGAACATCATGTCGAGGGTCTCGACATCCGCCGTCAGCCGGGCGACGAAATCCCCGGTCCGGTGCGCCGCTGCCCGCAGCGGCACCAGAGGGATCAGCCGCGAAAAGATCCGGACACGAATATCGGACAGGATCTTGAAGGTGGTGGCATGGCCGGCGAGCCGCTCGCCATAGCGCGAGACGACGCGCAGGAACGAGAAGCCGCGCACCATGGCCGAGGGGCCGAAGAGGTTGAAGGTCAGCGCCGAGGTGGCGAGCGCAGCCCCGGTCAGGAACCAGCCGGAGACGCCGAACAGGGTGACGCCGGCGGCGAGCGTCAGGCAGGCAAGCAGAAGCGCCAGCAGAAGCCCGCCGGACCGCTTGGCGTAGAGGCTGAACAGAAGCCGCATCATGCCACTCCCAGCATGGACGCCGAGGCGGGCGCCCCGGCGCGGCTGACGATCCGCCTGCGGTCGTCGATCTCGCAGATCCGGTCCATCAACGCCGCGACGGCGGTCGAATGGGTGGCGATCAGCAGGGTGCGGCCGGCGGCGAAATCGAGCACGGCGCGCATGACGCGGGCCTCGGTCTCGCGATCGAGATGGGCGGTCGGCTCATCGAGCAGCACCAGCGCCGGATCGCGCAGGAAGATGCGGGCGAGCGCTACGCGCTGCGCCTCGCCGCCCGACAGGCCCCTGCCCCGTTCGCCGACCGGGGTAT
Organism: Hyphomicrobiales bacterium; assembly: GCA_017305815.1. GTDB lineage: Bacteria > Pseudomonadota > Alphaproteobacteria > Rhizobiales > Kaistiaceae > Kaistia > Kaistia nematophila. Next base: position 4,587 of record JAFKJZ010000266.1, on the reverse strand, counting down.
CCAGTCCTTCCGGCAGCCTGTCGGCGAAATCGAGCACGCAGGCGCGCTCGGCCGCCGCGCGGACCTCGGCGTCGCTGGCGTCGGCGCGGCCGAGCCGGATATTGCTCGCAATGGTGCCATGGAACAGGCGCGAGCGCTGGCCGAGCACCGCGACATGGCGGCGAAGCGCCGCCTCGTCGATGTCGGCAAGCGACACGCCGCCGAGCTCGACGCGGCCCTGATGGGCGCGCAGACGGGCCAGCACCTCGATCAGCGTCGATTTGCCGATGCCGCTCGGGCCGAGCAGCGCGACCGTCTCGCCCGGCGCGATATCGAGCGACGCGTCGGCGAGGATCGCGCCGCGATCCGCCGCCGCGACGGTCAGGTGGCGCACCGTCACGCCGACGGCGCCGCGCGGGCTCCAGTCAACGCCCGGAATTGCCGCGGCCTCATCGACGGCCGGCAATGTCTCGAACACCGCCGAGAGGTTCGTCACCGCCGCCTTGGCCGAGGCGCGATCGTGATAATGGGCCGCGAGCGTGCGCAGCGGCATGTACACTTCGGGCGCCATCAGCAGGCAGAACAGGCCGGCCTGCAGGCCGAGCTCCGCGCCGCGCAGATCGAGCAGGCCGATATAGGTGAGCCCGACATAGAGCGCGACGCCGGCGACACCCAGCGCGGCAAAGAACTCGAGCACGGCCGAGGAAAGGAAGGCGATCCTGAGCACGGCGAGAGTGCGCGTCGCGAATTCATCGCTGGCGCTGCGGACGCGGACGATCTCGTCCTCGGCCCGACCGAACAGCTTCAGCACCAGTAGGCCGCGCAGCCGGTCGGCGAACATGCCGGAAAGCCGCGACAAAGCCGTCAGATGCTGGCGGCTCGCCGCCTCCGCGCCCCATCCGGCAAGCGCCATGAACAGCGGGATGAGCGGCGCCGTGACGAAGAGAAGCAGGCCGACCGCGAGATCGACCGGCATCAGCCCGACGGCAAAGGCGACCGGCACCACGGCGGCGGCGATCATCGCCGGCACGAAGCGGGAGAAATAGCCATCAAGCGCCTCGACCTGGTCGAGTATCTGGCTTGCCAGTTCGCCGGAGGCGCGCTGGCGCATCCAGTCCGGCCCGCGCCGCATCAGCGCCGCGAACAGGTCCTTCCGAATCGCCTGCTTGATGTCCTCGGCGGCGCGTATGCCAGCCGCTTCGCCGGCCCAGCCCAGCACCGCCCGCAGTGCAACCAGACCGAGCAGGCCCAGCATCGCCGTTGCCTGCGCCGCACTCGCAACATGGTCGACGATGGCCCGATGCAGGATGGTGGCGAGAAGATAGGCCTGCGCGACGGTGAGGCAGGCGCTGACGAGCGGCACCAGGATCGCCAGCCCCATGGCGCGACGACCGACCCGGCCGCGCGCTTTCAGCCACTTCATCACGGTCGGATCAGAACGGACAGACTTCGCGCCTGCTGCGGATTCGGAGGTGTTCATGCACCAAGCTTACAGTGTTCAGGATCATCCGGGCGCTGCCTGTGCCAATCCACCGCACGCGGCAGCTCGCTGCATTGATTTCGCTCAATGTTGCGTGCCTTATGAGCCGGTAGCTGTGAAATCCTGGCGACTCAAAAGGTATAGGCCATGATTGATATCGATATTGTTACTCTGTCGCGGCTGCAGTTCGCTGCCACCGCGATGTATCATTTCCTCTTCGTGCCCCTGACGCTCGGGCTCTCCTTCCTGATGGCGATCATGGAGAGCGTCTATGTTATGACCGGGCGCGAGATCTGGCGCCGCATGACGCTTTTCTGGGGCACCTGCTTCGGTATCAATTTCGCCATGGGCGTCGCTACCGGTGTCGTCATGGAGTTCCAGTTCGGCATGAACTGGTCCTATTACAGCCACTACGTCGGCGACATCTTCGGCGCCCCGCTCGCCATCGAAGGTCTGATGGCCTTCTTCCTGGAAGCGACTTTCATCGGCCTGTTCTTCTTTGGCTGGGACCGCCTGTCGAAGGTGGGGCACCTCATCGTCACCTGGCTGGTCGCCTTCGGCGCCAATTTCTCGGCGCTGTGGATCCTGATCGCCAATGGCTGGATGCAGCATCCGGTCGGTTCGGTCTTCAACCCTGACACGATGCGCATGGAAGTCACCGACTTCATGGCGGTTGTGTTCAACCCGGTCGCCCAGGCCAAGTTCGTCCACACCGTCAGCGCGGGCTACGTCACCGGCGCGATGTTCGTGATGGCGGTCAGCTCCTGGTACCTGCTGCGCGGCCGTCACCAGGAATTCGCCAAGCGTTCGATGGCGGTCGCCGCCAGCTTCGGCCTCGCCGCGGCCCTTTCCGTCGTCGTCCTCGGTGACGAGAGCGGCTACGTCGCGACGGAAAACCAGAAGATGAAGATCGCCGGCATGGAATCCATGTGGCACACCGAGCCGGCCCCGGCCGCGATCAACGTCATCGCCTTCCCCAATATGGAGAAGCAGGAAAACACCTTCGCGATCAGCATTCCCTACGTGCTCGGCCTGATCGGCACGCGCTCGCTGACCACGGAGCTGCCCGGCATCGTCAACCTCGTCGATACCGCGCATGACAAGATCCGCGACGGCATCGAGGCCTACAAGGCGCTGCAGAAGATCCGCGCCAATCCGAACGACACCGCCGCCCGGGCCGAGTTCGACGGCAAGTGGCAGAACCTCGGCTATGGCCTGCTGGTGAAGCAGTTCCGTCCCGACGTCGAGAACGCCACGGAAGAAGACATCACCAAGGCCGCCAATTCGACCATCCCGAACGTGCCGGTGCTGTTCTGGAGCTTCCGCGTGATGGTCGGCCTCGGCTTCTACTTCATCGCCTTCTTCGCAGCCGCCTTCTGGGTCGCCTCGCGGCACAAGCTCGGCGAGCAGCGCTGTATGGCCGCCAGCCCTGGGCGATTGAAGGCGTGCTGCCGACCTTCTACGCGGCTTCCGGCCTGACCCTTTGGGATCTCGCCCTCAGCCTCGCGATCTTCCTGATCCTCTACAGCATCCTCGCCGTGATCGAGGTCATCCTGATGGTCAAGACGATCAAGAAGGGTCCGCTGGAATACAACCCCTTCCAGTCCGCCGGCGCCGAAGCGTTGCCGACGGCGGCAACCGCCGCCCCCAAGCTTTGATCCGCGAGGTTCGCCATGCACGACATCGTACCAATCGACTATGAATACCTTCGCCTGATCTGGTGGCTGCTGCTCGGCGTGCTGCTGATCGGCTTCGCGGTGATGGACGGCTTCGATCTCGGGGTCGGCGCCCTGCTCCCCTTCGTCGCCAAGACGGACGAGGAACGGCGCATCGTGATCAACGTCGTCGGCCCGGTCTGGGAAGGTAACCAGGTCTGGCTCATCCTGGGCGGCGGCGCCGTGTTCGCCGCCTTCCCGCTCCTCTATGCCGTCTCCTTCTCCGGGCTATACCTCGCGATGATGGTGATCCTGATCGCCCTCATCCTGCGGCCGGTCGGCTTCAAGTACCGCAGCAAGATCGGCGATCCGGGCTGGCGCTCGAAGTGGGACATGGTGCTGTGCTTCGCCGGCATCGTTCCCGCCCTGATCCTGGGCGTCGCCGTCGGCAACGTCCTGCTCGGCCTGCCCTTCGAGTTCGACGACACGATGCGGGTGTTCTATCGCGGCAACTTCTTCCAGCTGCTGACGCCGTTCGCCCTCCTCGCCGGTCTCGTCAGCCTCTCCATGCTGGTCATGCATGGCGCGGCGCTGCTGACCTGGAAGACGTCCGGCCCGATCGCCGACCGGGCCCGCACCTTCGGCCGCTTCGCCGCGCTGGCCGCCATCGTGCTGTTCGCGCTGGCCGGCGTCTGGGTCACCTACGGCATTGGCGGGCATGTCCTGACCAGCGTCGTCGACCCCAACGGTCCGTCCAACCCGCTCGGCAAGACGGCGTCCGTCGTCACCGGCGGCTGGCTGGCCAACTACACGACCTATTCGTGGATGATCCTGGCGCCGATCCTCGGTTTCGTCGGCACGGCGCTCGCCTGGGTCGGCTTCACCGCCCGCAAGCCGGCCATCACCTTCATCACCTCGGCCATCGGCATCCTCGGCATCATCGCAACGGCCGGCGTCTCGCTGTTCCCGTTCCTGCTGCCGTCCTCGATCAGCCCGAATGCCGGCCTGACGATCTGGGATGCGTCTTCCTCGAAGCTGACGCTCTGGATCATGCTGCTGGTGACCTGCTTCTTCATGCCGATCATCCTCGCCTATACGGCCTGGGTGTACCGGGTGATGCGCGGCAAGGTCACGGGCGACAGCATGGCCAAGAACCCCAACGCCTACTGATCGGAGAAACGAGCAATGTGGTACTTCTCCTGGATCCTCGGCCTCAGCCTGGCCTGCGCCTTCGGCATCCTGAACGCCATGTGGTACGAGCTGCGTGACGATCGGCTGAAGGGACGCGTGGCGATCACGCCGCCGGAAGACTAGGCGGCGGAACCGGCGCGCCCGTCGCGCGCCGGCACATGAATGCAGAACGACCGCCCGACGGAACCGTCCGGGCGGTCGTTTCGTTTTGCAGGGTGCCTCCGTCCAGCGCGTCAGCCGCCGCGTCCCTCCGCATGGACCGCGATGCCCTCGGCGGCGAGT
>JAFKJZ010000265.1 GCA_017305815.1 Hyphomicrobiales bacterium | reverse complement strand
GTGATCGGTTCGGGCGGCAAGGTCATCCGCGAGATCGTGGAGAAGACCGGCGCCAAGATCGACATCTCCGACGACGGCACCGTCAAGGTCGCCTCCTCGGACGGCAAGGCGATCACCGCCGCGCTGAACTGGATCAAGGGCATCGCCGCCGAGCCGGAAGTCGGCGCCATCTACCAGGGCACCGTCGTCAAGGCCGTCGATTTCGGCGCCTTCGTCAACTTCTTCGGCGCCAAGGATGGCCTCGTCCACATCTCGCAGCTTTCGAGCCAGCGCGTGGCGAAGACCCAGGACGTCGTCAAGGAAGGCGACAAGGTCTGGGTCAAGCTGCTCGGCTTCGACGAGCGCGGCAAGGTCCGCCTGTCGATGAAGGTCGTCGACCAGGCGACCGGCGAAGAGATCAAGGAAAAGACGGAAGCCGCCGGCGAGTAATCGCCCGCTTTTGTCGACAAAATGAGAAGGCCCGGCGAGCGATCGCCGGGCCTTTTTGCATTGGGGGGCCTCAGAAGCGGAGGTGCCGGATGTGGCCGGCGATGCGGCGGGCCTGCTCGCGGGCGATCTTCGGCAGCAGGGTGCCGAGCGACGCGTCGGATCGCATCGAATAACGGGACAGCGCCGCATGCCAATAGTCGTGGTTGCCCTGCCAGGGCTCGGCCGGATCGGAAGGCGGGTGCCCGTCATCGTCGATCAGCGCCAGCGCGAAGGGCCGGCCATGCCGGAGCGCGGCGATGGCGTCGTGCAGCACGCGTTCCTCGCCGGGCGCCAGCGCGCCATAGCGGATGAACAGGGTCGGCAGCCGGTCCGTGACGGCGCTTCGCGTCTTGTTGCAGAGATGGTCGTGGCGGGAGCGCGCGGCCGCATAGTGGACGGCGAGGTCGGGACTGTCGGGAAAGTCGTGCCGATGCAGCGTTCCATAACGCTTGTTGACGACGCGGCCGTCGAGCATGCCCAGGTCTTCCAGCTCGAACATGCCGCGAAAATCGCGGCGGAGATATTCGAGCAGGGCCGGGTAGGGCGTGGCCTGCCAATCGAACACCGTACGCGTCAGGCAATCCGTCGTCGCCCGCAAGCTCGTGCGCCGATACTCGGTCCACTTCCGCTCGATATTGTGCTTCGCCCGGCAGTTCTCGCCGAGGCCGACGACGCGATGAAAGGTTGGCTGGCGCATTTGGCTTGCTCCCGTTCGTCGCAGGCTAGAACGATTTGCAGCTGCGTGGCCATACGGAAGGCTCGGCTCCGCTGGGCCAGCCCGCCTTAGCGCGTCCGGTAGAAGGCGATTGCCTCGGCTTCGGTCAGGCGCACCCAGTCCGATTTCGCTTCGGAATAGGCATGCGAATCGTAGGGATGCTGCTCCCGGCTCCGGAGCTTGACCGTTTCATATTCGCGCGCCTTGGCGGGATGCGAACGCAGGTAGTCGCGGAATGCCAGGTGGCGCACGATATGCGGCGAGCCGGTTTCGAAGACATGCAGCTTGATGCAGCGCTGGCCGGTCGCGCCGTCGGTTAGCGTCGCATAGCGGCGGCCGGGCATGCCGTACTCGCCCCACCACTCATAGCCGAGATGCACAAGGATCGCCTGGCAGGCGTCGAACGCTATGAGCGCGCGGACTTCGGGGATCATGTCGAGGATCGGCTTGGCGAGAAGGCCCGCGATCGCGGTCGAGCCGATGTGGTGGACGGCGATCAGTTGCGGCCCGAGCGCCTCGGCGAGGCGCTGCGCCTCCCGCGCAGCGGCATCGGACCAGGCGGGCGTATGGGGCTGGAGATCGACCGGGATCGGCGGAGGCATGAGAAACTCCCAGGCTGCGCGAGACAGCCCGGGAGGGTAGTGAATGCGGCGCCCCGCGAAAAGGGCGCGGCGATCGGGGCCGGTCAGGCGACCATCGTGCCCGGAGCGGCGGCCGTCACCGAGGCGTCGACATGGTTCTCGAACTTCTCGAAGTTCTTCAGGAACATGCCGACCAGCTTCGCCGCCTGCGCGTCGTAGCCGGCCTTGTCCTGCCAGGTCTTGCGCGGATGCAAGATGTGCGGCTCGACGCCGGCGACGTCGGTCGGCACCTGGAAGCCGAAGGTGCGGTCGGTATAGAAGCGGCCGCCGTCCAGCGAGCCGTTCAGCGCCGCGGTGAGCAGTGTGCGGGTCGCCTTGATCGGCATGCGGCGGCCGGTGCCGTAGGCGCCGCCGGTCCAGCCGGTGTTGACCAGCCAGCACGACACGCCGTGCTCGGCGATCAGGCTCCTGAGCAGGTTGCCGTACTCGGCCGGATGGCGCGGCATGAACGGCGCGCCGAAGCAGGTCGAGAATGTCGCCTGCGGCTCGGTCACGCCCTTCTCCGTGCCGGCGACCTTGGCGGTGTAGCCGGAGAGGAAGTGGTACATCGCCTGCTCGGGCGTCAGCTTGGCGATCGGCGGCATCACGCCGAAGGCGTCGGCGGTCAGCATGACGATCGTCTTCGGGTGGCCGGCCCGGCCGCTCTCGCTCGCATTCGGGATGAAGTGCAGCGGATAGGCGGCGCGGGTGTTCTCGGTCTTCGAGGCGTCGTTGAAGTCGATCTCGCGGGTCGCAGGATCGATGGCGACATTCTCCAGCACCGTGCCGAAGCGCTTGGTGGTGGCGAAGATCTCCGGCTCGGCCTCGGCCGAGAGCTTGATCGTCTTGGCGTAGCAGCCGCCCTCGAAGTTGAAGATGCCGTCCGCGCCCCAGCCATGCTCGTCATCGCCGATCAGCGTGCGGGCGGGGTCGGCGGAGAGTGTCGTCTTGCCGGTGCCGGAGAGACCGAAGAACACCGCGGCATCACCGTCCGGGCCGACATTGGCCGAGCAGTGCATCGGCATGACGCCTTTCGGCGGCAGGGTGAAGTTCAGGTAGGTGAAGACGGCCTTCTTCATCTCGCCGGCATAGGAGGTGCCCCCGATCAGCACGATGCCGCGGGCGAAATCGCAGGCGATGACGGTCTCTGTCCGGCAGCCATGCCGTTCCGGATTGGCCTTGAAGCTCGGCAGGTCGAGGATGGTGAGCTTCGGCACGAAGCTCTTCAGCGCGGCCGCGTCCGGACGGATCAGCAGGTTGCGGATGAAGAGCGAGTGCCATGCCTTCTCGGTGAAGACGCGAACCGCGACCGCTTCGGCCGGGTCGGCGCCGCCCTGCAGGTCCTGCGCGAACAGCTCGCGGCCGGAGGCGTGCGCCAGCATGTCGGCGTAAAGCGTCTCGAAATGCGCCGGGGACATCGGTTTGTTGTTGTCCCACCAGACCGCATTCTCGGTCAGCGTGTCGCGGACGACGAACTTGTCCTGCGGCGAGCGGCCGGTATGCACGCCGGTCTCGACGGTCAGCGCGCCGTCGATCGACACCACGGCTTCGCCGCGGCGCAGCGATTCCTCATAGAGAGCCGGCGCCCCATAGTTCCAATAGAGACCGGCCAGCCACTTCAGGCCGAACTGCTCGGCGCCATGGGCAGGATTGCGAATGCCGTTCTCGGTCACAGGGTCGTCTCCGCTCTGAGAGGCACGCGCACCTTCGCGAGGCCTCGCTCCGGGAATGGTGCGCCGCATCAGCGGACGGCACCGGCTCTGCCGGCGACAACGCTGCCGGCAGGCCAGAACCTAGAGGATCGGATTTCGCAACTGCAACAAAAACTGCATGGGTCCAGTTATCGTGATCGCATTAAAACGATTTAATCGACTGGTCCCAAAGCAACCGATGGCCGGAAACCAATTATTTGACATCCGAACAAACAGAATATTCTATTTGTTCGTAAAATGACACTATTGTTCCAGCGATCTCGCCTGTTTTGCGAAGGACTTCAGATAGCCGCCGGCCTCGCCGACCGTGGTGGCGCGGGTAGGAAAAGGCAGCCGCGCGCGCAAGGTGCTCGTAGCAATGTCGATGCCTTCCGGGTCGCAGCCGGTGATGCGCCAGGCGCCGCCCGGCTGATTGAGCAGCTTGATGGCGTAGAGCGCAATGGCGTCGGCATGATCATCGTTCATGTGCTCGACGACCATCTTCTCGCCGTCGAGTAGATCCTTGCTGTCCGAGTAATCGGGAAGAAGATCCTTGCCCGCGATCTGCGCGATATTGCCGAAGCCGGCGACGAGGTGCGAGCTCGTGACGTTCATCACGTAGTGGTGGAAGCCGGGCAGGGCGGAGGCGCGGGCCGCCTTGCCCTGACGCAGGCCGTAGCGCCAGGCGGCATGCTCGTCGTCGACGCGCTCGATCGTGCCGACCAGGGTGATGCGGGCCCCGGCGAGCGGATTGCCGGTTTCGCCGCCCGGCGCCACGAGCAGGAGCGAGGCGCGCGGATCGCGCTTCAGGTTCTGCGTGTGTACGGCGAGGTCGGAAAGGCTCAGGACCGGCCGCAGGTCGACCGTCGTCGCCATGGTGACCAGGGTGGCGAAGGGATTGCCGGCCTCGTCCAGCGTCGCCAGGCTGCCGGCGATCGTGCTGCGGATCACGGCGCGGCCGGTTTCGACCGGATCGAACGGAAAATTCTCGGACATATTGCTTTCCTTGGGACTAGCTACCTCGAAAGCTGATTAACACCTTCAACTTTCTATGTCTCTCATTCGATGGCGGTTTTCCGGGCGATTGGCGCCGAGGGTTTAAATCCGGTAGGCTGCACGCCATATTTTCCGCGTATTCCTGCGACGTTTAGGCGGGGGCCGGCGTGACGTGACATCCGCTTGCCTTCAGGCCGGTCAAACGCCCATCCGGGGCAGATTTCGGGAGAAGCCTATCTATGCCGACGATCGCTCTGGTCGACGACGATCGAAACATCCTCGCCTCCGTGTCGATCGCATTGGAGTCCGAGGGCTATCGGGTCCAGACCTACACCGACGGCGCCTCCGCCCTTGACGGCTTCCAGCAGTCGCTTCCGGACCTCGCCATTCTCGATATCAAGATGCCGCGCATGGACGGGATGGAGCTGCTCCGCCGCCTGCGCCAGCGCACCGACCTGCCGGTCATCTTCCTGACCTCGAAGGATGACGAGATCGACGAGTTGTTCGGCCTCAAGATGGGCGCCGACGATTTCATCAAGAAGCCGTTCTCGCAGCGCCTGCTGGTCGAGCGGGTCAAGGCGGTGCTGCGCCGCTT
>JAFKJZ010000264.1 GCA_017305815.1 Hyphomicrobiales bacterium | reverse complement strand
GAGCTCGGCGCGGTGCTCGTGCTCTACGCGATCTTCGTCGGCTGGGTGATCCACCGCGAGTTCAAGTGGAGCCAGTTCCCGGGCATGCTGACCGATGCCGGGCTGCAAACCGCCAACATCATGCTGGTCGTCGCCGTCTCGTCCTTCATCGCCTATCTGGTCGTCGTCCATGGCATCCCGCGCGACATCCAGAACCTGCTGCATGGCGCCGACCTTTCGCCCTGGGAATTCCTGCTGATCGTCAACGTCGTCTTCCTGGTCGCCGGCATGTTCCTCGACTCGACGTCGGCGACGATCATCCTGGTGCCGATCTTCCTGCCGGCCGCCACCAGCTTCGGCATCGACCCGACCCATTTCGGCCTGGTCATCGTGCTGAACCTGATGGTCGGACTGATCCATCCGCCGCTCGGCCTCAACCTGCTGATCACCCAGTCGATCGCCAAGGTGCCGATGCGCGAGGTGCTGTGGGCCAGCCTGCCGATCGTCGGCATCGTGCTCTGCGTGCTGCTGGTCATCACTTTCGTGCCGCAGACGGTGCTCTGGCTGCCGCACGCCATGGGAATGAAATAGCCGCTCCGACATCCGGACAGATAAAGGGCCGCTCTCCGGCGTGGAGAGCGGCCCTTTTTGTTTGTCGAGCCGGCGCTGGGTTCAGCCGCGCTTGATGATGATCGCGCCGACGACCACCGAGATCGCGGTCGCGACATAGATCGACAGCGCCGGTTCGACGAAGCGCATCCAGAACAGGTGGATCGCGACGAAGACGACCACGGCGATGAAGATGCGGTCGAACAGGTTGGTGTCGATCGGCAGGAAGCCGTCGGGCCGGACGGCGCGCTTCGGCGCGCCGTTGCCATTCTGGCGGGGCACGGGGGTCTTGATGGAGTCGCTGGCCATCTCGCTCATCCCTTCACGGCGCCGAAGGTGAGGCCGGCGACGATGTGCTTCTGCACCAGGGCCAGGAACACCACGGCCGGGATCAGGGTCAGCATGGCGGTCGCGGCCATTTGGCCCCAGTTGGTGCCGGTGACGGTGACGAACTCGGCCAGGCCCGTGGTGATCGTGCGGGCGTTGACGCTGGTGAGGGTCGCGGCGAACAGATATTCGTTCCAGGCGAAGACCCAGCAGAGGATCGCCGTCACCGCGAGGCCCGGCCGCGCCAGCGGCAGGATGACGTGGAACATCACCTGCAGCGTGCTGGCGCCGTCGACATAGGCCGCCTCGTCGAGCTCGCGCGGGATGGCGTCGATGACGCCGCGCAGCGTCCAGATCGCGAACGGCAGGTTGAACACGCAATAGAGCAGGATCAGGCCGATCCGCGTGTCGAACATCTTCCAGTCGCCGACGACGAAGACCTGCGTGTAGAGCAGGAACAGTGGCAGCAGGAACGCGGCCGGCGGTGCCATGCGGTTGGTGATCGTCCAGAAGAAGATGTTCTCCTTGCCGGTGAGCTTGTAGCGCGACAGCGAATAGCAGGCGAAGAGGGCGAGGACCGTCACCAGGATCGCGTTCGAGCTGGCGATGACGATCGAGTTCAGCATGTACTTCTGGTAGGTCGGGTCGTGGATCGTGTTCAGGTAGTTCTCGGAGAAGAACGACCGGATCAGGAAGCTCGGCGCGCTGAACAGCTCGACGCGGCTGCGCGCCGAGACGACGAACATCCAGTAGATCGGGAACAGCGTCACCAGGCTGGCGGCCAGCCAGAACAGCAGCGACAGGCCAGGGCGGTTGCGTGTCATTCGGGCTTCCTCAGATCGCGGCGGGCGACCAGGCCGGCATAGAGCAGCCAGCACAGGACGATGGTGAGATAGAGCGTGATCAGCGACATGGCCGAGCCGTAGCCATAGTCCGTCTTGGGGAAGACGATGCGCCAGATGTAGAGGCCGATGAAGCGCGTCGCCGAGCCGGGGCCGCCGCCGGTGAGCATCCAGATCTCGTCGACCGTGCGCATCGCATCCATCAGGCGGATGAAGAGCGCCGAGAGGATGGCCGGCTTCAGCATGGGCAGAGTCACGTACCAGAAGGTCTGGTAGCGGTTGGCGCCGTCGATCTGCGCCTGTTCGAACGGCTCCTTCGGCATGGAGGAGAGCGCCGCGAGCAGGGTCAGCGTCACCAGCGGCGTCCAGTGCCAGACGTCCATGATCACGGCGGTCAGGAAGGCCTGGCCGGCGAAGCGGCTGATCAGGAATTCGTAGCCGAACCACTGGTTCAGATAATACGGGATCGGGCCGAGGCCCGGCACCGTCATCAGGCGCCAGGTGGCGCCGACGGCGACCGGCGCGATCATCAGCGGCAGCGTGTGGATGGTGCGGAAGAAGCCCTTCAGCGGAAAGTCCTTCATGAAGAGCTGCGCCAGGAAGTAGCCGAGCACGATCTGGCTGACGACGGCGAAGACGCCGAACTTCAACGTGTTCCAGAGGGCCATCAGGAAGCCCTTGTCGAACACCAGGTGGCGATAGTTCGACAGGCCGCTAAAGCGCATGGTCGGGTCGGCGCCGAAGCTGTTCCAGTCGAAGAAGCTTACCACCAGCACGTAGAGGAACGGGGTCAGGCCGAAGACGGCCAGGATCAGAAGGGTCGGCGCCAGAAACAGCCAGCCGAGTGTTTGGGAGCGCATGAAGCCGTTCCTCGTTGAAACGCGTGCGGATCGCCGCGTCGCCCGCTCGCTCGTGGCGACGGTCGGGCGGGCAGGGGTGGGCCGTGGCCCTCGATCGGGGAATGGGCGGGCCCGGAGAGGGCCCGCCCTGCGCCCCGCCTCCGGCGGGGCGCTTTCGCGTGGCGGCTTACTTGCGGTAGCCGAGCTTGGTCAGTTCCGCTTCCGAGGCCTCGGCCATCTGGTCGAGGGCATCCGAGGCGGAGAGCTCGCCCGAGATCGCCTGCCAGAAGATCGGGGCGACGGTCTCGCGCAGCTGGTTGTGGAACGGGTAGGGCGGGGCGCCGGCGAACAGCTTGCCCTGGTCGCGCATCAGCGTGTAGTAGCCGTCCGTCTTGGCGTCCTGGGCCTGGACTTTCGGATCGTCATAGGTCGACTGCAGGGTGATACGGGAGCCCGCGACCGCCCAGTCCGCCTGCACCGACGGCTGCGCGATATACTGCAGGAACAGGGCGGCGGCCGCCTTGTTCTTCGACGAATGCGGGACGCCGAAGGCGCCGCCGTCATAGTAGCCGATATAGCCGGTGCCGGCTTCCGCGGCCTCCATCACGCCCGGCTCGACCGGCGGCAGCGAGACGCCGACCTTGCCGACGACCTTCGACTTGGAGTCGTCCGTGGCGATCCAGGCCGCGTTCTCGCCATAGACGAGGCCCTGGGCGGCGCGGCCGGCCGCGAAGGTGGCGGCGACCTCGTCCCAGGTCGACGCGGTCGACTCCGGCGGGGCGTTCTTCAGCAGGTTGATCCAGAACTCGAGCGCGGCCTTGGCCTCGGGGCTGTTCATCTTGCCGCCGTGCTCGACCGTCGCGGCATAATTGTTGGCCGCGTCGATGCCCCAGTTGTAGACGCCGAAGGTCGGGGCGACGCTCTCGACATATTCATACCAGGACGCCGGGTGCCCGGTATTGGCCTGCACCGTCGAACCCCAGAGCTCGATGCCCTTGTCCTTGCCCCACTGGGTGAAGAAGTCGGCGACCTCGGTGTATTCGGCGTGGTTCTTGGCCGGCGCCAGGTCGCGATTGTACTTGGCCTTGAACGCCGCCTTGACGTCCGGATCCTCGAACAGGTCCTTGCGGTACAGGTAGACCTTGATGAAGGCCTCCATCGGCACGCCGAACAGGTCGCCGTCCTTGCCCTTGAAGTAGTTGGCGAAGGTGGTGAAGTTGGCCGGATCGTAGTCGGGCGCCTTCAGCTTTGGATTTTCGGCAAGGAACTTGGTGATGTCGACCAGAAAGTCACGCGACAGATAGCCGTAGACCGCGTCCTGCTCGATATAGACGAAGTCATAGATGCCGGTATTGGCCTCCATGTCCTTGATCGCCTTGTCGTACATCTGATCCCAGGACGTCGCCTCGAACTCGACATTGATGCCGGTCGCCTTGGTGAAGGCCGGGCCCAGCACGTTCTTGACGTAGTTCGACGGCGGCGTGCTCTCGGAGATGCCGCGGATGGTGACGCCGGAGAATTCCTTGCCGGCATCGGACCAGAAGTCCGCCTTGGCGGGCGTCACGCCTGCCATCAGGCCCGCCGCAACCGCGCCGAGCATCATTCGCTTCAAACCAGACATTCCTCGTCCTCCCTCGGATTGTCGACGGCAACCGGCTCCCAGCCGCTTCCTGCGAAGCAGGCATGAGTCTTCGCGCGCTGCTGCGCGAGCCGGACCTTCCAACGCGCCACCGTCGTGGCGCGCGCCGCATGTTCAGTCTTCCGAAGCGAGCGGGGCTCTCCTCCGAGCCTCGGGCCGGACCAAGGGTCCGTTCTGCCGATCAACCGCGTGCTTCAGGGTGGACTCTAGAAGAGGCTGTTCGGTGTCACCACGCGCGTTTGCCGTCGCTTCTGTACAATTTTGTCGGCGCGCGGGAGGCGGCCCGGCGGCGTCGATGCGCCGCTCAGGCCGGTATGGCGCTCAATTGTTCGAACCGCGTGATCGTGCCGATGCGGCGGGATTCGCGCCGGTAGGCCGAGGGCGACTGCCCGCAGATCTTGACGAACTGGCGGTTGAAGTTGGCGACGTTGTTGAAGCCGACCTCGAAGCAGATGTCGGTGATCGGCTTCTCCGTCTGGCTCAATAGGTTGCAGGCGGCGTGAACGCGCGAGCAGTTCACGTAGCGGGCGAAGGTGTGGCCGGTCTGCTTCTTGAAGAAGCGCGAGAAGGCGCTCGCCTCCATGCCGCAAAGTCCCGCCACCTTCGACAGGCGGATCTCGCTGGCGAAGTTCGCCAGGATGTGGCTGATCGCGATCTCCAGCTTTTCCGAGGAGCGCGTCTGCGCGACGAAGCTGGGCGCGGCGCGGGACAGGACGCGGCGCTCGCGCGGCGTCTGCGCCAGGATGGTCATCAGTTCGAGGAACAGCACCAGACGCTGCGGCCCGTGCGCGCCGCCGCTCTCGCGCAGCAGCCTGCGGCCTTCCACCCCCGTCTCGCCCCTGACCTCGACGGCCGCGCGCGGCGTCGGCGAACAGGGTGGCGACGTCGCCGAATTCCGGGCAGAGGTCGGCCACCTTCTCGGCGAAGGCCGGGCTGAACTGGATCAGCATGTCGCGATCGGGAATGGTCTCGCCCGGCTGGCTGGCGCTGACCCAGTTGTGCGGCAGGTCGGGGCCGGTGAGCACCAGGCAGCCGGCCTGGAAGTCGCCGACATGGTCGCCGATCATCATTTTGCCGGAACTCGACTGGATCAGGTGCAGTTCATACTCGGGATGATGATGCCACTTGGCGAGATGGTGCGGGTAATCGTGGACGTTCCATCGAAATGATTCCGACGGCGCGCAGACGATGACCTCGAAATCCGGAGCGAAACGGCGCTCGAAACCCATGGCGGCCCCTCCTTCTCGGGGGACCGGGCCCGGCGTTGTTGCCACGCCTGAGCCGTCCGGTCCCTGTTCCTCGAAAGGCATGGTACCGGATCGGCTATATTCTTCGACACGAAATTAATCCCGCGCCGAAGGCGGCCATCGCACGCGGCGATGGCCCTTTGTCCGCGCTCGATCAGACCAGAGCGTCGGGACCGGCGCCGCAGACCAGCGCGCCGACCTTGTGACCGGCCGGGAAGGTCAGCACCTTCTCGCGCAGCGCCGCGATCGCGGCGGCGCCGGAGAGGTCGGCGGCGATGCCCATCTCGAACCAGAGCCAGCGGCTCGCCTCCAGCATCGCCTCGTCGGAGACGAGCACGATGTCGTCGACATGGTCGCGCACCAGTTCGAACACGCCCGGGTCGGTCTCGGCGCAGGACATGGTGGCGACGCGGCTCGTCACCGCCGGCAGGCGGACGACGCGGCCGGCGTCGAGCGACGCCTTCAGCGTCGGCGAGCCCTCCGGCTCGATGCCGATGATCTTGACCGACGGCTTCAGCGCCTTGATGGCCACGCCCATGCCGGAGATCAGGCCGCCGCCGCCGATTGCCACCAGCACGGTGTCGACGTCGGGGATCTCTTCCAGCAGTTCCAGCGCCGTCGTGCCCTGGCCGGCGATGACGTTGCGATCGGCGAAGGGGTGGAAATAGGCGGCGCCGTTTTCCTTGGCGAAGGCGAGCGCGTGCAGGTTGGTCTCGTTCCAGATGTCGCCGATGATCTCGACGGTGGCGCCCCAGCGCTTCAGCTTGTCGACCTTGGCCGGCGTGATGCTCTTCGGCACGAAGATCGTCGCCGGCACGCCGGCGAGTTTTGCCGCGCGGGCGGTGGCGAGGCCGTGATTGCCGCCTGACGCGGTGACGACGCCGCCGGCCAGTTCTTCCTTCGGCGTG
>JAFKJZ010000263.1 GCA_017305815.1 Hyphomicrobiales bacterium | reverse complement strand
GCTGTTCGAGGGCATGCTGCAGAGCCTGCGCGAGGCGGTCACGGCGCAGATGATGCGCGTCGAGATCATGCAGTCGCCGCCGCTGGCGCCCGATGATCTGGACATGGACAATCTGCAGGCGATGCATCTCGACCCGCTCTCGGGCGAGAACGAATTCGACGACCGGCCGCTGCTGGAAAGCGCGGACGCGGCCGCCGGCTTCGCCGCGCTCGGCGTCGATCCGAACGACCCGTCGACCTGGAGCCGCCTGCAGCGCAACGCCCCCTGCCCCTGCGGCTCGGGCAAGAAGTTCAAGCACTGCCACGGCAAGCTCGCCTGAGGCGGCCCACAGGTCCTGAATGAAAAAGCCCGGCACGGCGACGTGCCGGGCTTTTTGCTGGCCGAATTCCGCCTGCTGGCGCGAACCTCCGCCCACGCTCTGCCGTCATCCCAGCCCCCGCGCCGGGATCCATTCAGCCGCGACATCGGGAGCCTGAACACCCGGCGCCCCGGATGCATGGACTCCTGCCTTCGCGGGAATGACGGCGAGGATGGGGTGACGGCGAACCACAAGTGCGAGCAAGACCCTCACCCTACCCTCTCCCGCAAGCGGGCGAGGGCTTTCTGCCGGCGACCGTCATCGACGTGGAGCCATAGCTGTCAAAGGCGCAGGCGAGCCCCCTCTCCCGCTCGCGGGAGAGGGTCGGGGTGAGGGTTTTCCCGACATCGCCGCCCTGGTCGCTTCGAAAACTACGCCGGCTGGGGCGTCTTCGTCGCGCGGCGCTGGTTGGCGACGACGAGTTTGCGGGCGAGCGCGTTGCCGATGACCTGGTGGACGGCGGCCGAGAGCCGCGCATCCTCGGCGCAGGCGCGGGCGAGCTTTTCGCGGTCGAGCGCGATCACTGTCAGCCGCTCGGAGGCGCGAACCGTCGCCGTCGCCGCGATGCCGGTCAGGAAGGAGATCTCACCGACGAACTCGCCCGGATGGATGCGGGCGACCTCGGCGTCATCGACCATGACGACGGCATGGCCGGCCGTGACGAGATAGAACCAGTCGACCGGCTCCCCTTCGGTCGTGAGCGGCGCGCCGGGCGCGAGGTCGTAGACCTCGCCGAGGCGGATCAGCTCTTCGATCTGGGTGTCGTCCAGGCTGTTGGCCGCGTCGATCACCACCTCGTCGGCGCCGGCGCCGAGAAGATGGCCGCCGGTCGCCTTGCCGAGCCGACGGCGCGCCTGCATCAGCGAGACGAGGCGATAGGCGTTGATCAGGATGAAGACGATGTTCCAGCCGATGCCGGTATAGAGCGCGCCGCCCGCCATGGCGAAATAGACGATCTGGAACGCCAGCGAGACGATCAGCAGGATGCGCAGCCAGAAGATGTTCGTCAGGAACATCGAGACCGCGAACAGCAGATAGCCGATATGGGCCGGCAGGTCGTACCAGCCGCCGAACGTTTCGAGAATGTCAAACACGACCCGTCTCCGCGCGAAGGGGCCGACGGATCGGCATCCGCCGGCATGGCTCGCATCCGCAGTCTAGAACATCGCGGCCAAAAGTAAGCCCCCGTTTCCGGGGGCTGCGATGGCGCCTCAGCCCGCCAGCTTGTCGTTCAGGAAGGCCTCGACGGCGGCCGGGGGCACGTCCTTGGCGATGAAGGCCTTGCCGACGCCATGGGTCAGGATGAAGGTCAGCGTGCCGCGCGACACCTTCTTGTCCTGGGCGATCCGCTTCATCAGATCCTGCGCATCGGGCAACCCGCCCGGCACGTCGGAAAGCCGGGTCGGGAGGCCGACCGCCTTCAGATGCGCCTCGACGCGGATGCCGTCATCCGGCGAGCAGAGATTCATGCGGGCGGAGAATTCGTGCGCCAGCACCATGCAGATCGCGACGCCCTCGCCATGCACGAGGCGCTGCGAATAGCCGGTGGCCGATTCCAGCGCATGTCCGAAGGTGTGGCCGAGATTGAGCAGCGCCCGCTCGCCCGTCTCGTGCTCGTCGGCCGCGACCACCTTGGCCTTGGCCCGGCAGCTCGTCGCCACCGCATGCGTCGTCGATCAGGCCGTATTTGGCGACCTCGGCATAGCCGGCGCGGAATTCGCGCGGGGAGAGCGTGTCGAGGATGCCGGTGTCGGCGATGACGAGATCGGGCTGGTGGAAGCTGCCGACGAGGTTCTTGCCCTCGGCGGTATTGATGCCGGTCTTGCCGCCGACGGAGCTGTCGACCTGCGCGAGCAGCGAGGTCGGGATCTGGACGAAGCGCATGCCGCGCCGGGTGATCGCCGCCGCGAAGCCGGTCAGGTCGCCAACGACGCCGCCACCGAAGGCGACGACGATGTCGCCGCGCTCCAGCCGCGCGGCCAAAATGGCGCGGACGACGGTTTCGAGCGTCGCGAAGTTCTTCGAGCCTTCGCCGGGAGCGACCACGATCGGCACGCTGTCGATGCCGGCGGCCTGGAGCGACGCGGTCAGGCCGGCGAGATGCAGCCCGCCAACCGTCTCGTCGGTCACGATCGCGGCCCGCACCCTGGGCCGGCGTTCGGCGATCGCGCGGCCGGCTTCGGCGATCAGGCCGCGGCCGATCAGGATGTCATAGGCGCGGTCGCCGAGCGCAACGCGGACCGAGGTGGTGACCGAGGCTTCGGCGGAAATCATCGTGCAGTCAGCTTTCTTGCGCAGGGGTCTCCGCCGCCAGGAAGGCGAGCAGAGCTTCGATGGTTTCGTCGGCGACGATTTCATGCGTCACGTCGCGCGACAGGATGTGGACGTTCGCCTCGGAATAGACGGGGTCACGCTCGGCCATCAGGCGGCGCATCGTGCCCTCGGGATCGGGGTTCTGCAGCAGCGGCCGGTTGGCCCGCTTGCGCACCCGCGCCATCAGCACGTCGAGCTCGGCGCGCAGCCAGATCGAAACCGCGCCCTCGAGGATCGCAGCGCGGGTCTCGTCGTTCATGAAGGCGCCGCCGCCGGTGGCGAGCACCTTCGGATTGCCGTCGAGCAGGCGACGGATCACCCGCCGCTCGCCGTCGCGAAAATAGGCCTCGCCATGCTGGGCGAAGATTTCGGGAATGGTCGCGTCGGCCGCCTTCTCGATCTCGGCGTCGGCGTCGACGAAGGGCAGGTGCAGCTTGGCGGCGATGCGCTTGCCGACCGAGGTCTTGCCGGCGCCCATCAGGCCGACCAGAACGATGGCGCGCGGGCCCAGAAGGCGGACCAGCGTCGCCTCCGGCGCGGTGCTCTCATGTTCTGGAACGATGCTCTCGATCATGGTTCCGCAGCTCCTCGTCCAGCCTCTGCCGAGGTAGAACCGGACCCGGGCGACGCTGTCAAGCATTCCGGCCGCCGGCAATGGGGAGAGAGGCCGAAGAGGCGCCGGAATCGACCGGGACGACGTGACGGAAGGCCAATTCGGCGCGGCTGCGGCCGTCGCCCGCCCTTGCCAGACCCACCCCGCCATGACCATAACCTCTTAACGTCGTCCCGAGGTCCGTGGCCGGTTCATGCCGACACTGTCGCGCTTCATCATCGCCTGCATCCTGCTTGCGCTCGCCGGCTACGCTGCCGTGTTCGCGCTCGCAACCTTCGTGCAGCCGACGCCGCGCGAGATCACCGTGCGGGTCCCGACCGACAGGCTGCTGCAGGAACAATGATGACGGCGAAGTCGAAAGGCGGGCGTTCGCTCGCCGGAATGCACCATCTCGAGGCCTTCCTGGAGATGATGAGCGCCGAGCGCGGCGCCTCGCCGCATACGCTCAGCTCCTATCGCCGCGATCTCGAGGACTATGCCGATTTCCTCGTCGGCCACGGGCTCGACTTCGAGCGCGCGGCGCTCGCCGACGTGCGCGCCTATCTGGTCGATCTCGAGGTGCGCGGCTTCGCCGCCTCTTCCGCCGCGCGCCGGCTCTCGGCGCTGCGCCAGTTGCACCGCTTCCTGTTCGCCGAGGGCGTGCGCGGCGACGACCCGTCCGGCATCGTCGAGGGCCCGAAGCGCAAGGTGCCGATCCCGAAGGTGCTGTCGGAGGCCGAGGTCGACCGGCTGCTGGAGACGGCGGAAGGCGCCGTGTCGCTGGCGAAGACGCCGGCCGCGCAGCTGCGCGCCGCCCGCCTCGCCGCCCTGCTGGAGACGCTCTATGCCTCGGGCATGCGCGTCTCCGAGCTGGTGGCGCTGCCCGCCTCGGCGGCGCGCGCCGACCTCAGGGCGCTGATGGTGCGCGGCAAGGGCAACAAGGAGCGCATGGTGCCGCTGACGGCCCGCGCCCGGGAGGCGATCTCCCGCTACGTGGCGCTGCGCGCCGAGCACGAGGGCAAGGCGCCGAGCGGCCAGTGGCTGTTTCCTTCCTTCGGCGAAAGCGGCACGCTGACCCGCCAGGCCTTCGCCCGCGACCTGAAGGAGCTCGCCGCCGCCGCCGGCATCGCCTCGGCCCGCGTGTCGCCGCATGTCCTGCGCCACGCCTTCGCCAGCCACCTGCTGCAGAACGGCGCCGATTTGCGCATCGTCCAGCAATTATTGGGGCATGCGGATATTTCAACCACGCAGATCTATACCCATGTGCTGGAGGAGCGGCTTCGGGCGCTCGTCGCCGAGCATCACCCGCTGGCGAAGTCGTAACTTCCTCGTGCGCCGCGCGCGTCAGCTTGACACCGCCGGGGCTAACGGCCAGTGTGCGGCCACTTTCAGGGAGGTCTGTCCGGCCGCCCGCATATAGCCATGTTTGTACGGCTTGAAGGTCTGGATGCGAACCTTTCTTGAATTCGAAAAACCCGTCGCCGATCTCCAGGGCAAGGTGCAGGAACTCCGCGCCATGGCCGAGAAGGGCGATGCCGTCGCTGTCGGCGACGAGATCTCGCGGCTTGAGGCGAAGGCCGGCCAGGCCCTCGCCGAGATCTACGCGAAGCTGACGCCCTGGCAGAAGACCCAGGTGGCGCGCCATCCCGACCGGCCGCATTTCGTCGAATACGCCAAGCGGCTGATCACCGATTTCACGCCGCTCGCCGGCGACCGCAAGTTCGCCGAGGACCAGGCGATCATCGCGGGCTTCGGCCGCTTCCGCGGCCGCCCGGTCGCCGTCATGGGCCAGGAAAAGGGCCACGACACCGAGACGCGGCTTCGCCACAATTTCGGCATGGCGCGGCCCGAGGGCTATCGCAAGGCCGTGCGCATCATGGAATTGGCCGAGCGCTTCTCGCTGCCGGTGATCGCGCTGGTCGACACCGCCGGCGCCTATCCCGGCATCGACGCCGAGGAACGCGGTCAGGCCGAGGCGATCGCGCGCTCGACCGAGGCTGCGCTCGGCCTCGGCACGCCGAACGTCTCCCTGATCATCGGCGAAGGCGGCTCCGGCGGCGCGATCGCGATCGCCACCGCGAATCGCGTGCTGATGATGGAGCACTCGATCTACAGCGTGATCTCGCCGGAAGGCGCCGCCTCGATCCTCTGGCGCGACGGCAGCCGCGCTCAGGACGCGGCAACCAACATGAAGATCACCGCGCAGGACCTGTTCCGCTTCGGCGTCATCGACGAGGTGGTCGCAGAGCCGATGGGCGGCGCGCATCGCGATCCCGAAGCGGCGATCGACGCCGCCGGCAACGCGATCGAGCACGCGCTGGCCTCGTTCGAGGGCCAGTCGGAAGCGGACATCAAGCGCCAGCGTCGCGAGAAGTTCCTTGCGATCGGCCGGTCGCTTTGACACGATTCTGCCCGTCTTCACGTCTAACGAGTAGCTGATTCGGTCCGCGCGTCCCCTTCGGGAAGGATCCTGGGGAAGGCGCGCGGTCGTGCAGAGACGGGACGGGGTCGCATCGCCTGAGGGCAGCGGAGCCCCGCAGGGGTGTTCATGCCAGGTTCCGCGTTTTTCTCCCGCCTTCGCAAGGCCGCGCTGCTCATCGCGGTGGGCCTGGCGCTTGCCGCCTGCCAGGACGGCACTCCCAAGCATCTGAAGCCGCTCCCCGCCAAGCTGAAGGCGAAGATGGAGCAGCTGAACATGGACCCGAAGGCGCCGGTCTATATCCGCTCCTTCAAGGAAACGTCCGAGTTCGAGGTCTGGAAGCAGCGCCGCGACGGCACCTATGGCCTGTTGAAGACCTACGAAATCTGCAAATGGTCCGGCAAGCTCGGCCCGAAGGTCAAGGAGGGCGACCGCCAGGCGCCGGAAGGGTTCTACACGGTCAAGCCCGGCCAGATGAACCCGAACTCCAAATATTACCTGTCGTTCAACATCGGCTTCCCCAACGCCTATGACGACGCCTGGGGCCGCACCGGCAACAGCCTGATGGTGCATGGCGCCTGCTCGTCGGCCGGCTGCTACTCGATGACGGACGAATCCGCCGGCGAGATCTACTGGCTCGCCCGCGACGCCTTCATCGGCGGCCAGCGCGCCTTCGAGGTCCACCTCTATCCGTTCCGCATGACGGCCGAGAACATGGCCCGCCATCGCAACGACCCGAACATGCCGTTCTGGCGGATGCTGAAGGAAGGCAACGACCATTTCGAGGTGACGCGCAAGCCGCCCGTCGTCGGCGTATGCGACAAGCGCTACGTGTTCGACGTCGATACCGGTGGCGCTGCCTTGAACGCCTCGGCCGCCTGCCCCGCCAGCATGCGCGTGCCGGAATGGCTCGACGCCGCGGTGAAGCAGAAGCAGGCGAAGGACCAGCAGATCTTCCTCGCAACCGCCGCCAAGCTCGACGGCCAGGATCAGGTCGCCGCCTCGAAGGCCGCGGCCGACGCCGCCGCCCGCCAGGCCTCCGCCGACGCCGAGGCAGTCGCCTCGGCTCCGGCTGCCTACACCCCGGTCGCCGACCCGGCTGCCACGGCCGCCAATGCAGCCTCGATGGCGATCGACGGCGTCCCGGCGCCCGAAATGCCGCTGCCGGTGCCCTCCCCGATCCGGATGACGGCCGACCCGGCCGCCGATGCCTATGGCCCGGCCCCGGTCGAGAAGAAGCCGAGCTTCTGGGACAAGTTCAAGAAGCGCCAGCCGTCGTAAGGCTGGCGGTTGTCGCCCGCCCAAGCGCGGCAAGGCAGGTCTCTTCCATCGGGGCGAGCCTGATCCCCTCACCTCTCCCATGGGGAGAGGTCGGAGCGCAGCTCCGGGTGAGGGGCTGCGATCCCTCAGGTGAGGCTTGAACCCCTCACCCG
>JAFKJZ010000262.1 GCA_017305815.1 Hyphomicrobiales bacterium | reverse complement strand
CGCCCTGGCTCGCCAGCAGCGCTTCCTCGCGCAGGAAGAGCTCCCCCGCCGGATTGGCGTAGAGGATCTCCATTGTGTCCGCCACGATCACCACGCCGTGCTCGATCCGGTCGATCACTTCCCGGAAGATGGCCGCCTGGCCCCGTTCCATCTGCAGCATGTCGTGAATGGTCACGGCGCGGCGGATGTGCGGGCCGAGCTGGCCGACCAGATCGAACTGCGCCTTGCCGATCTCCGGATACTGCACGGATATGTTGATGGTGCCGATGCGGGTCGGACGCTTCAGGATCGCCATGTCGATCGAGTTGGCGACGCCGAACTTCCGATGGAAGTTCTGGTAGAGCGCGCCGTTGCGCCAGACGTCCTCGCCGTCCGGGCCATAGAGCGCGAACATCCGCTCCAGCGTTCCGGGCTCGTCGATCTCCATCCTGTGCAGCAGATGATAGAAGGGGACGTCGCGCGCATGCCTGAGCAGGGCCGCGATCGCGTCCTCGTCGTCGCAGGCAAGCTGGGCGAGGCGGGCGGTGTTCGTGGTCGTGTCGAAGACGGCGATCGTCGTCAGGAAGCCGTTGACCTGCGCGCCGATGAGGCGGAGCGCGATGGGCCAGAGGTTCTCCTCCGCCACGCAGTCATAGATTGCGCCGATCACTTCGGAAAAAGTTGGATCCATGCCTCTGCCGTGGGTGCTGCGGCCGGCGTCACCAGACGTCGAGGCGCGGTTTAGCCTTCCAGAAGAAACTGCACTCGGCGCTCGCGTCCCGAGACCGGGATCCGCGACGGCCGCCCCCTCGACATCGCAGACATGCCGGCAGGGCTTGCTGGGTCCGTCCTGCCGACGGGCCCTCGCACGCTTATCTCACAACCGCGACATCCGGGGAATGCCGACACTATCCGGCCGATCGGCGCCCGTTCCATCCCCCGCACGGGCGATGACGCCACCCCTCGGTCCCCCGGATAAAGCCAGCCGCCGGCTGCACGGAACGATCACCAAGGCTCGCTCCGAGGGGCAACCGGCGCCTGATCGTGGAGACGAGATTGAAACACATCGTTGTTCTGGCGGCGCTGGCCGCAAGTCTGACATCGGCGCTGCCGGCCTGGGCAGCGTCCGCGAACGCGTCCCTGCCTGACAAGGTGCGGGCGGCCAATGACCGCTTCCGGAATGTCGAGACAGCCATCAAGGAAGGCTATTCGCCGATCCCCTGCACTTCGGGGATCGAGGGCGGCGCGATGGGCGTGCACTACGTCAACCCGACGCTGATCGGCGACGAGGCGATCGACATCGCCAAGCCCGAGGCCGTCATGTACGAGCCCGGCGCCGACGGCAAGATGAGGCTGGTCGCGGTCGAATACATCACCACCAAGGGCCCCGCCAATCTTGGCGGCCAGCTGTTCAGCTTCACCAATTCGCCCAATCGCTACGGCCTTCCCGCCTTCTACGAGCTGCACGTCTGGGCCTGGAAGCCGAACCCGAAGGGCGCCTTCGCCGACATGAATCCCAACGTCTCCTGCGAGCATGCGCACGAGATGGCGAACTGACCGGCCGCCGCCGGCCCGCATAGTCGGCCGGCGCCGCCCCGCCGGTTTCCAGTGATCCGGAGAGGAGAAAGAATGAAGCAGTTCATTATCGAGCGGAATGTTCCCGGCGCGAGCCAGCTTTCCGAAGCCGAGCTTCGCGCGATCGCCTGCAAGTCGAACGCCACGGTGGCGGCGCTGGGCGAACCCTATAACTGGGTGACCAGCTATGTCGCCGGCGACACCATCTATTGCGTCCACGAGGCGGAGAGCGCCGACGTCATCCATCGCCACGCCCGCGAAGGCGGCTTTCCCGCCGACAAGGTGACCGAGGTGAAGACGCGCATCGGTCCCGAAACCGCACGGGGCGGCCTCTGAGACGCTGCCTGGCCGGTCGGACGAACCCCATCGACCGGCTGCGCGCGCTCCGGCCGAAATGGACATCCCGGGCCTCGCCCGGGATGTCCTGTCATCGGGCTTCAGATCTTTGTCACACGCAGCCGCAGCGCGTTGACGATGACGCTGAAGGACGAGAGCGCCATCGCCGCCGCCGCGATCACCGGCGACAGAAGCACCCCCAGGATCGGATAGAGCAGGCCGGCCGCCACCGGTATGCCGGCGGCGTTGTAGATAAAGGCGAAGAACAGGTTCTGGCGGATGTTGCCCATCGTCGCCTGGCTGAGCTTTCGGGCCTGCACGATGCCCATCAGGTCGCCGCGCAGGAGCGTCACCCCGGCGCTCTCCATCGCCACGTCCGTTCCCGTGCCCATGGCGATGCCGACATCGGCCGCTGCCAGCGCCGGCGCGTCGTTGACGCCGTCGCCCGCCATCGCCACGACCCTGCCCTCGGCCCGGAAGGCGGCGACGATGTTGCCCTTGTCCTCCGGCAGCACTTCCGCCTTCACCTCGTCTATGCCCAGCCGTCGCGCCACCGCTTCGGCCGTGGTGCGGTTGTCGGAGGTCAGCATGACGATGCGGATGCCTGCCTCGTGCAGCGCGCGGATCGCTGCCGGCGTCGTTTCCTTGACGGGATCGGCGATGGCGAGCACGCCGGCCGGTTGGCCGTCGGCGGCGGCGAGAGGGGCCGTGGCGCCGTCGCCGCGCAGCCGGTCCGCCTCGGCCTCGATCGCCGCGACGTCGACGCCGAGTTCGGCGAGATAGGCCGCATTGCCGAGCGCGACGGTACGGCCGCCGACCTTGCCGACGACGCCCTTGCCGGTCGGCGAATCGAAGTCCCCGACCGGATCGAGCGGCTGCCCGCGCTCTTTCGCGGCGGCGACGATCGCGGCCGCCAGCGGATGTTCGCTCGCCTGTTCGACGCTGGCCGCGAGCCGCAGCAGTTCGGCTTCCGAAAGGCTCGCCGCCGGCCGGATCGCCATAACGCGTGGCCGGCCTTCGGTCAGCGTGCCGGTCTTGTCGACGACGAGAACATCGACCTTCTCCATCCGCTCCAGCGCCTCGGCGTTCTTGATCAGCACGCCGGCCTGGGCGCCGCGTCCGACGCCGACCATGATCGACATCGGCGTGGCGAGGCCGAGCGCGCAGGGGCAGGCGATAATGAGCACGCTGACCGCCGCGATCAGGCCATAGGCCATGGCGGGAGAGGGTCCCCAGATCGCCCAGGCGGCGAAGGCGGCGAGCGCCACCAGCACGACGATCGGCACAAACCAGGACGACACCGTGTCGGCCAGCCGCTGGATCGGCGCGCGCGAGCGCTGCGCCTTCGCCACCATCTGGACGATCTGCGCCAGCATGGTATCGGCGCCGACCTTCTCTGCCCGCATGATGAACGAGCCCTGGCCGTTCAGCGTGCCGCCGATGACCTTGGCGCCGGTCGACTTAGCGACCGCGAGCGGCTCGCCCGTCACCATCGATTCATCGACATTGGAGCGTCCCTCCAGCACCTCGCCATCGAGCGGCACCTTGTCGCCGGGGCGCACGCGCAGCTGGTCGCCGACCTCGACATGGCCGAGCTCGATCTCTTCCTCGTTGCCGTCGGCGCCGATCCGTCGCGCCGTCGCCGGGGCGAGGTTGAGCAGCGCCTTGATCGCGCCGGAGGTCTGCTCGCGGGCGCGCAGTTCCAGCACCTGGCCGAGCAGCACCAGCACGGTGATGACGGCGGCCGCCTCGAAATAGACGGCGACGGAGCCGTCATGGCCCTGGAAGGCGGGCGGGAACAGGCCGGGCGCCAGCGTCGCGACGATGCTGTAGACCCAGGCGATGCCGGTCCCCATCGCGATCAGCGTGAACATGTTCAGCGAGCGGTTGACGAGCGAGTGCCAGCCGCGCACGAAGAATGGCCAGCCCGCCCAGAGCACCACCGGCGTGGCGAGGAGCAGCTGGATCCAGTTCGACGCCGTGCCGCCGATCAGATGGCCGATGTTGAAGATATGACCGCCCATCTCGAGCAGGAATACCGGCAGCGCCAGCGTGAGGCCGACCCAGAACCGCCGCGTCATGTCGCGCAGTTCCTCGCTCGGTCCCTCGTCGGCCGTGACGAGAACCGGCTCCAGCGCCATGCCGCAGATCGGGCAGTTCCCCGGGCCGATCTGCCGGATTTCGGGGTGCATCGGGCAGGTGTAGATTGCGCCTTCGGCCGCTTCTCCGGCCGGCTGGGCCGCTGCACTGGCCAGCATGTGGCCGTGATCGTGATCGTGGTTGTGACCACTGTGATGGCCGCCGAGGGCATAGCGGCCCGGCTCCGCCATGAATTTCGACCGGCAGCCGCTCGAGCAGAAGAAATAGTCGGCGCCTTCGAAGCGGGCGCGAAACGCCGTCGCCTCCGGATCGACGTCCATGCCGCAGACGGGATCCTTCACCCGTTTCGCCTCGCCGCCTGTCGCCTCCGCGCTGCCGTGGCCATGCGGATGTCCGGGCGTGGAAGGGTGCGAGTGCCCGGAAGGACCCGCGCCGCCATGCGCGCGCGTTTCGGCATCGGCCCCGGCAGGTCCGGTGTTCGCAGGCCCCGTCTCGGCAGTCGAGATCTTGTCAGGCGCGGTCGTGGTCGTGACAGTCATGTCGGTCTCCCGCAATTGCAGGTCGGGAGCCTGCGGGTTCCCATGATGGGAAGGTCAAGCCCAAATATCGCACCAGGCTTCACCCGGCCGTCCGCCTATTTCTTCTGCGGATGGATGGTTTCGCCGCGCTCGAGCATCGAAGGCCTTCTTGTGCAGCTTGATTCACACCTCCGTCTCGGAAGCATGGTTCTGGCGCAACGAATTATGGAACCCTCGCGAATCGGCGAAGGTCGGGACCTTGTCCATGTCGACATTGGAGGCGGCCATCGACACCTCGTCGCGGGAGCATTCATGCTGGATGCAACGATGGGTCATGATCAACCGGAGTTGCGCAACGTCGACCTCGGCGCGGTCATCCTTCGCGGCCAATCACCTGCAGAATGACGAGCCAAAACCCGTCCGCTGGCTGCAGATCTTACGGAACGACGTTTGATTTCAGGGGGATGAGTGGTGCTGCAAGAGAGGATTGAAGTCCCTCATGCGCACCGTTATCCATTGATATAGCTAGGTTTTTTCGGCCATCTTCTCTTCCGTGTGTACTAGTCCTGTGGCCGACTTGCA
>JAFKJZ010000261.1 GCA_017305815.1 Hyphomicrobiales bacterium | reverse complement strand
GTTTCGACTTCGTCGAAATGTTCGTCGGCGTCGGCGCGTCCCGCGTCCGCGACATGTTCGAGCAGGCGAAGAAGAACTCGCCCTGCATCATCTTCATCGACGAAATCGACGCGGTCGGCCGTCATCGCGGCGCCGGCCTCGGCGGCGGCAATGACGAACGCGAGCAGACGCTGAACCAGTTGCTCGTCGAGATGGACGGCTTCGAGCAGAACGAAGGCGTCATCATCATCGCGGCGACCAACCGTCCCGACGTGCTGGATCCGGCGCTGCTGCGTCCCGGCCGTTTCGACCGCCAGGTCATGATCCCGAACCCGGACGTCGTCGGCCGCGAGAAGATCCTGAAGGTGCACGCCCGCAAGGTGCCGATGGCGCCGGACGTCGACCTGAAGACGCTTGCCCGCGGCACACCAGGCTTCTCGGGCGCCGACCTGATGAACCTCGTCAACGAGGGTGCCCTGCTGGCGGCGCGCCGCAACAAGCGCATCGTCACCATGGCCGAGTTCGAAGACGCCAAGGACAAGGTCATGATGGGCGCCGAGCGCAAGTCGATGGCGATGACCGCCGACGAGAAGCGCAACACCGCCTATCACGAGGCTGGCCACGCCATCATCGCGTTGCTGCTCGCCGGGACGATCGACCCGATCCACAAGGCGACCATCATTCCGCGCGGTCGCGCGCTCGGCATGGTGATGACGCTGCCGGAATCGGACCGCTACAACTGGACCTATGAGAAGGCCAAGTCGCGCCTGATCATGCTGTTCGGCGGCCGCGAGGCCGAGATCATGACCTTCGGCCCGGAAAAGGTGACGACCGGCGCCAGCGGCGACATCCAGATGGCGACCAACCTGGCCCGCTCCATGGTGATGGAGTGGGGCATGTCGGAGCGCCTCGGCCGCGTGCGCTACCGCTCGAACGAGCAGGAGGTCTTCCTCGGCCATTCGGTGTCGCAGTCGACCAACATCTCGGACGAGACGGCGAAGATCATCGACGAGGAAGTGCGCAAGCTGATCGAGGAAGGTGAAAGCGAGGCGCGCCGCCTCATCACCGAGAACCGCGACAAGTTCATCGCCATCGCCGAGGCGCTGCTCGAATACGAGACGCTCTCCGGCGAGGAGATCAAGAACCTGCTCGACGGCCAGCCGCCGATCCGCGACACCGGTGACGACGTGCCGCCGTCGCGCCCCTCGGTCGTGCCGACGACGCGCGGTCCGCGTCCGAAGGGCGATACCGGCCTGGAGCCGCAGCCGCAGGTCTGACCGCGGCGGAAGGAATGCAGAAAGGGCGGGTCCTCGCGGACCCGCCCTTTTTCGTTGTGCGCTCGTTGTGCCGGGCTGGCGCTAAGCCGCCTTGCTGATGTCGGCGGCGAGGATCGCCGAGGAGTCGGTGATCCTCGCGCCATAGATGGTGCGCAGATATTCGATCGCCGCCTGGTTATCGACGCCGTCGAAGACGCAGACGCCATCGGTCGGGATCTCGATGCCATAGCCGCGGATGAAGGCGCCGTAGCTGGTGTGGCGGACGCAGCAATGGGTGTGCTGGCCGACCACCACCACGTCGGTGACGCCGTATTCCTTGAAGATCGCGTCGAGGCCGGTCTCGTCGAAGGCGCCGTAGAAGCGCTTGGGCGAGACGATCTCGCGCGGCGCGCCGATCGGCGTCAGCGCGTCGATCACGTCGGCGCCGCGCGTGCCGGCCATGGCGTGCGGGCCCCAGATGGCGATCTCGGCATCCTCGGCGCGATGGGCGTCGTTGGAATAGACCACCAGCCAGTCCGTCCGGCTTCGCGCATGATCGATGAGCCGGGCGATCACCGGCACGATCTTCGAGGCATGCGCCTCGTTCTGCAGCACGCCGGTGTAGAAGTCGTTCAGCATGTCGACAATGATGAGGGCCTTCATGGATGGGCTCCGCTTGGGGAAGGAGAGTGCCCCCTTGCCATCCGTTCCCGCTCGCGAAAATGCACTTTGCGTGTCGGGCTGAAATATTCGGCGTCCGAACGGTTCTTCCGGCGCAGGAATCCGGATTCTCCAATCAAATCTGTACCTTGCGGTAAAAATACTGGAGCGGGCCGTCGGCGTCGCGAGAGCCCGCGCTGCACGCGCCGGCTGTGGCCTGGGGAGCGTGTAACAACTGCTCATGAATTTTGAACTGTTTCGCCGCAATGCTGGTCTATGACTGCCGGCGATTCAGGAGACGGATTCGACGCATGGCTCGCAAATTCTTCGGTACCGACGGCATTCGTGGCAAGGCCAACGCCTTTCCGATCACCCCGCAACTTGCGCTGCAGGTGGGGATCGCCGCGGGGCTCGCGTTCCGGAACGGCGGCCACCGGCACCGCGTGGTGATCGGCAAGGATACGCGCCTCTCGGGCTACATGATCGAGCCGGCGCTGACCGCCGGCTTCACCGCCGCCGGCATGGACGTGTTCCTGCTCGGCCCGATGCCGACGCCGGCCGTCGCCATGCTGACGCGCTCGCTGCGCGCCGATCTCGGCGTGATGATCTCCGCCTCGCATAACCCCTACGAGGATAATGGCATCAAGCTGTTCGGCCCGGATGGCTACAAGCTCTCGGACGAGACGGAAGCCAAGATCGAGGCGCTGATCGAGGAAGATCTTTCCGGTCGCCTGGCGGCCTCCGCCGATCTCGGCCGCGCCAAGCGCATCGACGGCGCGCAGGAGCGCTATGTCGAGTTCGCAAAGCGTACATTGCCGAAGACGCTCGACCTCGCCGGCCTGCGCATCGTCATCGATTGCGCCAATGGCGCCGCCTACAAGGTGGCGCCCGAGGTGCTGTGGGAACTCGGCGCCGAGGTCATCACCATCGGCGACAAGCCGAACGGCTTCAACATCAACCTCGATGTCGGCTCGACCGCGCCGGACGCGCTGCGCAGGAAGGTGCATGAGGTGCGCGCCGACATCGGCATCGCCCTCGATGGCGACGCCGATCGCGTCATTATCGTCGACGAGAACGGCGAAGTGGTCGATGGCGACCAACTGATGGCGGTGGTCGCCGCTTCCTGGGCCGAGGATGGTCTGCTGTCGCAGCCCGGCATCGTCGCCACCGTCATGTCCAATCTCGGCCTCGAGCGCTATCTCGACTCGCTCGGCCTGTCGCTGGCGCGCACCAAGGTCGGCGACCGCTATGTCGTCGAGCACATGCGCAACCACGGCTTCAATGTCGGCGGCGAGCAGTCGGGCCATCTGATCCTGTCGGACTTCTCCACCACCGGCGACGGCCTCGTCTCGGCGCTGCAGATCCTCGCCGTCGTGCGCAAGACCGGCAAGCCGGTCAGCGAGGTCTGCCGCCGCTTCGAGCCGGTGCCGCAGATCCTGAAGAACCTTCGCTTTGGCGGCGGCAAGCCGCTGGAGGTCGCTAGCGTGCAGGCGGCAATCGCCGAGGGCGAGGCGCGGCTCGGCCGTTCCGGCCGTCTTGTCATCCGTCCTTCCGGCACCGAGCCGCTGATCCGCGTCATGGCCGAGGGCGACGACCACGCCCTGGTCGAGGCGGTGGTCGACGACATCATCGGCGCGCTGAAAGAGGTTGCCTGAACGGCGGCGGCAGTTTGTCGCAGGGGCGCGATTCTGCCGGTCGGGCCATCTGCCCGGCCGCCTTCGCGTCCATTCCGGTCCGGATGACCGAATTGCGAGAGTTTCCACGGCGTATTCGGCGTTCGTCCTGTGCGAAGATGCTTAATCTTCCGTTACGGCAAGTGCATCGTGGTTAAAAGTTGTGGTTAATCCGATGTTAAATAGTTCCGGTTGAACTCCTGTCCCATGTGAATTGCGGGATCGCGCGCGCCGTGGCCCGACCTTGGATGGGGAATAGGATGACCAAGTCTCGGATACTGGCGCTCGCGATTGCCGCGGGCCTTTGCGGCAGTGTTTCGGGCGGGACGGCGGTGGCGGCGGATCTGCCCTATGTCGAGCCGGTGCCTGTGCCGCTCGCGGTCGGTGGCTGGTACCTCCGCGGCGCGATCGGCATGAGCAACCAACGCCTCGGCAATCTCGACTACCAGTATTTCGAAACGCCCGGCTACGCGACCGAGTGGATCAACAAGGGCGATTTCTCCTCCGCCCCGACCTTCAGCCTCGGCGGCGGCTACCAGTTCAACGACTGGTTCCGCGCCGACGTGACCGGCCAGTATCGTGGCAAGGCGGACTTCCACGCTTCGCAGCGCGTGACCGACCTCGGCAACGAATCGGTCTACAGCGACGACTACACGGCGCGTAAGTCCGAGTGGCTGTTCCTCGCCAACGGCTATGTCGACCTCGGCACCTATCACGGCATCACGCCCTATGTCGGCGCCGGTATCGGTACATCGCGCAACACCATCTCAGGCTTCCGCGACATCAATACCGAACTGGGCGCGAGCGGCTATGCCGGCTCCGATTCGCAGTGGAACTTCGCCTGGGCGCTGCACGCCGGTCTGGGCTTCAAGGTCACCGAGAACCTGATCTTCGATCTCGGTTACTCCTATCTCGATCTCGGCAATGCGCGCACGGACGCGGCCTACAACACCAATCCTGCCTATTCCCGTGCCAATGACGGCTTCAAGTTCAAGAACATCACCTCGCACGACGTGAACTTCGGCATTCGCTACCTGTTCAACTGAGCGGCAGCCGGCGCGCCGGAGTCAGATGCATCGACTTGGAAAGCCTGTCGCCTCCCGGTGACGGGCTTTTGCCATTCCGGGCCGTGGCGATGCCGCACCCGTCGGCGCGGCTAGAACCAGCCCTGCGATTTCGCCGTCTGCAGGACCGTCAGGATGACGATGAGCACGAGCAGGACCAGTTGCCCGGACGGGCGATAGGGCGGGCGGCGCGGGGACTTGCCGTCGATCTGCATGGAACCTCTGCAAGGCGGGTGGTCGGATGTCAGCCTCGCTCCATGTAGGCGCCGAGGGGCCGTTCGACAAAATCTTCGTCCTCGTCTTGCTTTCCCTCCAGGCCAGGCGTAAACGCGTCGGCGGGACACGCCTCCCCAACGAGGCGCTCACTATCTGAGAGGGTAGATCATGGCTGATCTCGCCACGCCCGGCCGCCGGCCGGTGAACGCTAACTATTCTTCCGGCCCCTGCGCCAAGCGTCC
>JAFKJZ010000260.1 GCA_017305815.1 Hyphomicrobiales bacterium | reverse complement strand
GGACGTTCTTCGGCGAGGTGCCGCCATAGCTGGTGCGGCTCCTGACCGACTTGTCGACGGTCAGCACCGAATATACCGCGTCGGTGATGGCGGGATGCACGGCCTGCATCTCGTCCAGCGTCACCTTGGTCAGCTCGACGCCGCGCTCGGAAGCGATCGCCACGATGCGGCCGGTGACGTGGTGGGCGTCGCGGAACGGCATGTTCAACTCAAGCAACAGCCAGTCCGCCAGATCCGTCGCGGTGGCGAAGCCGGAGCCGGCCGCCTTCTTCAGGTTGGCGGCTTCCGGCTCCATGTCGAGCACCATGCCGGTGGTGGCGGCGATCGCCAGTTCCAGGCTCTCGAAGGCGTCGAAGGCCTGTTCCTTGTCTTCCTGCATGTCCTTTTGATAGGCGAGCGGAAGACCCTTCATGACGATCTGCAGCGCGGTCTGGGCGCCGATGATGCGGCCCGTCTTGGCGCGCACCAGTTCGGCCGCGTCCGGGTTGCGCTTCTGCGGCATGATCGACGAGCCAGTGGTGAACTTGTCGGAAAGCTTGATGAAGCGGAACTGTGCCGACGACCAGATGACGATCTCCTCGGCGAAGCGCGACAGGTGGATGGCGCAGAGGCTCGCCGCCGCCAGCGCCTCGATGACGAAGTCGCGGTCGGAGACGCTGTCGAGCGAGTTCGCCGTCGGCCGGTCGAAGCCAAGCGACGCGGCGGTCTGGAAGCGGTCGATCGGGAACGAGGTGCCGGCCAGCGCCGCGGCGCCGAGCGGGTTCTCGTTGAGGCGCCTGCGCGCGTCCTGGAAGCGGCCGCGGTCACGGCCGATCATCTCGACATAGGCGAGCAGATGGTGGCCGAAAGTCACCGGCTGGGCGCTCTGCAGATGGGTGAAGCCCGGCATCACCTGGCCGGCATGGGCGAAGGCCTTGTCGGCGAGCGCCACCTGCAGCTCGCGCAGCGCCGCGTCCATCGCGTCGATCGTGTCGCGCACCCAGAGCTTGAAATCGGTCGCCACCTGGTCGTTGCGCGAGCGGGCGGTGTGCAGCCTTCCGGCGGCGTCGCCGATCAGTTCCTTCAGGCGCGATTCGATGTTGAGGTGGATGTCCTCGAGCGCGCGCGAAAACTTGAACTCGCCCGCTTCGATTTCGCGCAGGATGGCGTCTAGACCTGCCGCAATCTTTTCGGCATCGTCCGCCGCGATGATCCCCTGGCGGGCGAGCATGGCGGCATGCGCCTTCGAGCCGGCAATGTCCTGACGGTAGAGCTTCTGGTCGAAACCGATCGACGCGTTGATCTCTTCCATGATGGCGGCCGGGCCTTCGGAGAAGCGGCCACCCCACATCGAATTGCTCATGTACCCTCTCTCGGAGGCCTTGGAGGCAGGACGGAATGAATGAGACGCGCGGTAAATCGCGACGCTGGCCGATCATCGGCCTTGCCGCGATCGCAGGCATCGCAGTCGGAGTTGGCGCGGTATACGTGACCGAGACCCGGAAAGGCAACGGGGCTGTTGCGATGGCCGGGGTCGATTGCGGCCCCGCGGTCGAGGCCGCCGGCCTGCTGGCGCCGCTTGCGAAGGGCGAGGTCGCCGCCTTCCGCGTCGCCACCGAGCCGGCGCGACTGTCGGAACTCTCCTTCCAGACCGCCAATGGCGACAAGAAGAGCATCGCCGATTTCAAGGGTCAGGCCGTGCTCCTGAACCTCTGGGCGACCTGGTGCGCGCCGTGCCGGCAGGAAATGCCGGCGCTCGACCGCCTCGACGCCGCCCATGATGGCAAGGACTTCTCCGTCGTCGCCGTCTCGATCGACACGCAGGACCCGGCCAAGCCGAAGAAGTTCCTGGAGGAGATCGGCGTCAAGTCGCTCGCCTTCTACGGCGATCCCACTACCGGCATCTTTTCCGCGCTGAAGGGCAAGGGTATGGCCGTTGGCCTGCCGACGACGGTGCTGATCGATAGGGAAGGCTGCGCACTGGGCGTGATGTCCGGCCCCGCCGAATGGGATTCGGAAGACGCCAAGGCGCTGATCGGCGCCGCCAGCAAGAGCATCTGACCAGCGGGGCGGCGAGGGGGTGAGGGATGACGGAGGTCGGTTACGATATTCGTCCGCTCGAACATCGCGATATCGACGCGCTCTACGCGATCTCTCTCGCCACCGGCGCTTCCGGCTCGGATGCCTCGTCACTCTACCAAGATCGTTCCCTGATGGGTGCGATCTATTCAGCGCCCTATGCCGTGCTCAGCCCGGCGACGGCATTCGTGGTCGAGGACCGGCAGGGCGTCGCCGGCTATGTGGTCGGCGCGCTCGATACGGTCGCCTTCGAGGCGCGTCTGGAGGCCGACTGGTGGCCGGCGCTGCGGGCAAGACATGTTGCGCCTTCGCGGGCTACTCAGGGGCGCTGGACGGCGGATGAGCGCCGCATCGCCCAGATCCATCAGCCGCGCCGCACGCCCGCCATCGTGGCGCTGGCATTCCCGTCGCATGTTCACGTCAACCTGTTGCCGCGCATCCAGCGGCAAGGTGCCGGCACGGCGCTGCTGCAGCGCTGGGCGGAATGCATGTCGTTGCTGGGCGCAGTCGGCGTGCATGCCGGCGTGAACGCGGGCAACCTTGGCGGGCTGGCATTCTGGGAGGCGCGGGGTATGGAGCGCCTGTCGCCGATCGCGGAAAGCACGGTCTGGCTTGGAGCCGGGATTGCGCAAC
Source organism: Hyphomicrobiales bacterium (assembly GCA_017305815.1). Lineage (GTDB taxonomy): Bacteria > Pseudomonadota > Alphaproteobacteria > Rhizobiales > Kaistiaceae > Kaistia > Kaistia nematophila. Next base: position 10,690 of record JAFKJZ010000260.1, on the reverse strand, counting down.
TGCGCTAGGGCCACCTGATTGGCGGCATGGCTTGGTCGGTCGTAAGGACCCTCACCCCGACCCTCTCCCGCTGGCGGGAGAGGGGGCGCGTTAAGCCCAGTCTTCCGACAGGACCGCAAGCCAAAAAGCCCTCGCCCGCTTGCGGGAGAGGGTTGGGTGAGGGGCTTGCTTGACTAGATGGCCGTGTCGACGACGACGGTGGCCTGCCAGGCCTCAGCGGGTCGGGACGGGGTGCTCGCCGCGATAGTCGTAGAAGCCGCGATTGGTCTTGCGGCCGAGCCAGCCGGCCTCGACATATTTCACCAGCAGCGGGCAGGGGCGGTACTTCGAATCCGCCAGGCCCTCATAGAGCACCTGCATGATCGACAGGCAGGTGTCGAGGCCGATGAAATCGGCGAGCTGCAGCGGCCCCATCGGATGGTTGGCGCCGAGCTTCATGGCGGTGTCGATCGCGTCCACCGTGCCGACGCCCTCATAGAGCACGTAGATGGCCTCGTTGATCATCGGCAGCAGGATGCGGTTGACGATGAAGCCCGGGAAATCCTCCGAGACGGTCGAGGTCTTGCCAAGCGCCAGCACATAGGCCTTGGCCGCCTCGAAGGTCTCGTCGCCGGTGGCGATGCCGCGGATCAGCTCGACGAGCTGCATCACCGGTACGGGATTCATGAAATGGATGCCGATGAAGCGCTCGGGCCGGTCGCTCGCCGAGGCGAGGCGGGTGATCGAAATCGACGAGGTGTTGGTGGCGAGCATCGCCTCGGGCTTCAGCGCCGGGCAGACGCCGGCGAATATCTTGCGCTTCGTCGCCTCGTCCTCGGTTGCCGCCTCGATGACGAGGTCGCATTCGCCGAGCGCGTCGACGCCGAAGGCTGGCTTGACGCGGGCAAGCGCCGCCTTGCGGTCTTCCTCGGTGATGCGGCCGGAATGGACCTGGCGCGCGAGGTTGCCGTCGATGGTCGCGAGACCCTTGCGGACGCGCTCCTCGGCGACGTCGTGGATGAAGACCTCGTAGCCGGCAAGCGCGCTCACATGGGCGATACCATTGCCCATCTGACCGGCTCCGATGACGCCGATCGCCTTAATCGCGGTGCTCATGCCCCAAGGGCTCCTTTGTCTTCCAGAAATCGAAATGGCGTTCAAAAACGGTTCGGCCGCGCTCGCTGACCGGAGTCAGTCGAGCACGGCCGGCAGGAATGTCAACCGGCGATGGTAAAGGTCTAGTTCGCGAGGGCCTTCGTCAGCGCCGGAACCGCCTCGAACAGATCCTCGACCAGGCCGAAATCGGCGACCTGGAAGATCGGCGCGTCACCATCTTTGTTGATCGCGACGATGACCTTCGAATCCTTCATGCCGGCGAGATGCTGGATCGCGCCCGATATGCCGATGGCGATGTAGAGATCCGGCGCGACGACCTTGCCGGTCTGGCCGACCTGCCAGTCGTTCGGCGCGTAGCCTGCGTCGACGGCGGCGCGAGAGGCGCCGATGGCCGCCTTGAGCTGGTCGGCGAGCGGGGCGATCACTTCCTGGAACTTCTCCGCCGAGCCGAGTGCTCGGCCGCCGGAGACGATCACCTTGGCGGAAGCGAGCTCCGGCCGGTCGGAGACGGAAAGATCCGCGCCGACGAAGCTGGAGATGCCCTTGTCGGCCGGCGCGGCGATCGTTTCGATCGGCGCGCTTCCGCCGAGGGCTGCGGCCGGGAAGGCGGCGATGCGGACGGTGACGACCAGCTTCTTGTCGCTCGACTGCACCGTTTCGATGGCGTTGCCGGCATAGATCGGACGTTCGAATGTATCGGGAGCCACGACCTTCGAGATTTCGGAGACCTGCATCACGTCGAGCAGGGCGGCGACGCGCGGCGCGACGTTCTTGCCGGTCGAGGTCGCCGGGACGACGATCGCGTCATACTTGTCGGCGAGCGACACGACCAGGTCGGCGAGCGGTTCGGCCCGGCGATTGGCGAGGCTCTCGCCGTCGGCGAGCAGCACCGTGCGCACGCCGGAAAGCTGCGCGGCGGCATCGGCGGCCGCCTTGGCCTGGTGGCCGGCGACGAGGACGTCGACCGGCTGGCCGAGCGCAAGCGCCGCGGTCAGCGCCTTGGCGGTCGCCTCGTTCAGATGCGCGTCGTCATGTTCCGCGAGGATCAGCGTTGCCATCTCAGAGCACTCCCGCCTGCTTGAGCTTTGCGACGAGTTCGTCGACCGAACCGAGCTTGACGCCGGCCGTGCGGCCGGTCGGCTCGACCGTCTTCAAAACGGTGAGGCGCGGGCTCGCGTCGCGTGAAGGCGGACGGAACCGTCGCCGAGCACGACCTTCGAGGCGAAGGTCGCCTGCGGCCAGCCGAGCAGGGCGGCCAGCATCTGGCCGGTCTGGTTCGAATCGTCGTCGATCGCCTGCTTGCCGAGGATGACCAGGCTGGGCTCTTCCGCCGCGATCACGGCCTTGAGCAGCTTGGCGACGGCGAGCGGCTCGACGCTGGCGGCGTCGGTCTTCACCAGGATGGCGCGGTCGGCGCCCATGGCGAGGCCGGTACGCAGCGTTTCCGCCGACTTGTCCGAGCCGATCGACACGACGACGACTTCCGTCGCCTTGCCGGCTTCCTTGATCCGCAACGCTTCTTCGACGGCAATTTCGTCGAAGGGATTCATCGACATCTTCACGTTGGCGAGGTCGACGCCGGTTCCGTCCGCCTTCACGCGGATCTTGACGTTGGTATCGACCACCCGCTTGACGGGCACGAGGATCTTCATCGCGGCGATTATCCTTTCGGCGCAGCAATTTGCGGAGCGTTTGGGGCGGGACCGTACCGGCGGGTTCTCCCCGAGTCAACGTAAGGAACGTACCCTGGAAGGGCTCAAACCACAGGGTCGACGGGCATTTCCTCGTCGACCTGCCGCGCCAGCAGAGGAACGCCAGGCCGGCGGAAGAAGAGAACCAGCACGGTGCCCATCAGCAGGCCGCCGAGATGGGCGGCCCAGGAGATCTCGCCTGGCGCGCCAAAGGCGAAATTATACAGCTGCAGCAGGATCCAGAAGCCGAGCACCCAGACCGTCCTGAGCCGGATCGGGATGCGGAACAGCAGCAGCACCCAGATTTTCACGCGGGGGTGCAAGAGAAGGTAGGCGGCGATGACGCCGGCGACCGAGCCGGAAGCGCCGATCAGCGCGACATCCGAGCCGGGCTCGACCATGACATGCGCCAGCCCGCCGCCGATCGCGCAGAGGAAATAGAACAGGATGAAGCGGATGTGCCCCATCGCGTCCTCGACATTGTCGCCGAAGACCCAGAGGAACAGCATGTTGCCGGCGAGATGCCAGATGTCGCCATGCAGGAAGGAGGAGGTGATGAAGGTGAGGTATTCCGGCGCGTGGTAGATGCCGGGCGTCCGGATGTGAATGCCGGCGAGCGTCGACGGGATCAGCCCGAACGCCATCACGGACGCCGCCTCGGCATCGGCATTGCCGGCGCGCTGGTAGATCAGGAAGACCAGGCAGTTGAGGACGACGAGGCCGCGCGTCACCCAGGGAAAGCGGATGTAGCGGAGCGGATTCTGATCGTGGAACGGCACGAACATGCGTCGTTCCTCACCGGTTCTGGCCGGGCACCCACAGGACATCCGTGGCGCCGCGATCATTGACGTAACGGGCGGCGACGAACAGGAAGTCCGACAGCCGGTTGACATAGCGGATTGCCGCCGGATTGACAGCCTCGCGCGAGGCGAGCTCGACCATCACCCGTTCGGCGCGGCGCGTCACGGTGCGGGCGATGTGCAGATGCGCCGCCGCCGGCGAACCGCCCGGCAGCACGAAGGAGCGCAGCGGGCTCAGCTCGGCATTCAGCTGGTCGATCTCGGCTTCCAGCCGGTCGGTCTGCGCGTCGATGATGCGCAGCGCCTCGCGGCCGGGCTTCAGGCCGGTTTCCGGCGTCGACAGGTCGGCGCCGAGGTCGAAGAGATCGTTCTGGATGCGCGCCAGCATGGCGTCGACGACGGGATGGTCGGCGAGGTGGAGCCGGGCGGCGCCGACCTGGGCGTTGGTCTCGTCGATCGTGCCGTAGCTGTCGACGCGGAGATCGGATTTGGCGCGGCGCTCTCCCGTGACGAGGGACGTGGTCCCGTCATCGCCGGTTCTTGTGTAGATGCGGGTGAGCGCGACCATCGGAATGCCTCAGCGGGCCGAGAAATACAGGGCAGCCATCATGATGATGATCGCCGCGAACTGCAGCAAGACGCGCATCCGCATCAGCTTCTGCGACCGCTCCGGCGAGCCGCCGCGCAGCATGTTGAACAGCCCCAGCAGCAGCACGATGGCCACGGCGGCGAGCGCAATCGGGATCAGATAGTAAAAGAAGCTGTTCATCGGGCTCTTGCTTCAGGAATCGGATCGATCCGTCCTTATACGCTCGATCTTCGCCGCCTCGCCATATGCGCGGCCTGCGCTCAATTGAGCCACCAGACCGCCGCGTTCAGCACGCTGGCGAACGAGACCCAGGCGAGATAGGGCAGCAGAAGCCAGCTCGAAAGCCCGTCGATCCGCGAGAAGGCGCCCATGGTCGCGATGATGGCGAGCAGTAGCGCGACGATGTCGATCAGCGCCAGCCACGGCATGTGCAGGGCGAAGAAGGCTCCGGACCAGGCGACGTTCAGCACCAGCTGCACCGCGAAGGCGAGGACGGCGACCTGCAGCGTCGTGCCGCGGCCGAGCACCCATACCCGCCAGAACGCCACCGCCATCATCGCGTAGAGCAGGGTCCAGACCGGCCCGAACACCCAGTTCGGCGGGCTGAAGAACGGCTTCGCCAAGCCCGCATACCACGTCGGGATGCTGGGCAGGGTCATCCACGAGCCGAGCGCCGCGGCGGCGAAGCAGATGGCGAGGCTCACGACCAGGCGGACCAGCGAGCCCGGCGACAGCCAGAAATGCGGCGAGCGGAAATCGGCGGAAACGGAACTCATGGCAATACCCTCACGGCGGCGCGTCCCGCGCCCGATGCTCCTTCTACGCGCGCCGGGGCGTTCCGGTTCCAGTGCCCTGCGATTTCCCGCTCAGGAATTCCGCGCGATCAGCCGGTCCATCAGGCGGGCCGGTAGCAGCCGCTTCATCACGGCCGCCGCCTTGGTCAGCACGGTGACGCGGTAGCGAAGGCGCGGCCGCGAGCTTTCGAGCGCATGCAGCAGGGCAGCGGTCACCGCCTCCGGCCCGAGCTTGAAGCGGGAAGGGCGGCGGGTGCCCTTCATGCGCGCGAGCTGCGACTGGTATTCGTCGCGGTGGATCGAGCCCTCGACATCGACGGTCGCATGAAAATTCGCCAGTGCGTTCTGGGTGAAGCGCGTGGCGATCGGGCCGGGCTCGATCAGCGCCACTTGGACCCCGCTGCCGCAGAGCTCGATGCGCAGCGAATCGGTCAGGCCTTCGAGCGCGAATTTCGAGCCGACATAGGCGCCGCGATACTTGCCGGCGACGAAGCCGAGGATGGACGAGCACTGGACGATGCGGCCATGGCCCTGCGCCCGCATCACCGGCACGATGCGGCGGGTCAGCGTGTGCCAGCCGAAGACATTGGTTTCGAACTGCCGGCGCAGGACGTCGGTGGTGAGATCCTCGACCGCACCGACCTGGCCATAGGCGCCGTTGTTGAACAGCGCATCGAGCCGGCCACCGGTCCGTTCGAGCACGGCGTCGGCGCAGGCATGGATCGACGCCTCGTCCACATAGTCGAGGTAGAGCGCCTCGCATCCGGCCTCGGCGAGGGCGGCGAGATCCTCCGGCTTGCGCGCCGTTGCGAAGACGCGCCAGCCGCGCGTCTTCAGGGCCAGCGCGGCATCGCGGCCGATGCCGGTCGAGGCGCCGGTGACGAGGATCGATCGGGCGTCCGTCATGCTGGTCTCTGCTGCTCCCGTTCCGCGCCGGGCTTCGGCGCGACGGCCGGACTATAGTGTGCGAGGCGGCGGAGCCAAGCGGAACCATGGTCGCGCCGGTTGACCGCTGCGGCAGCGCTTTCTACTGTCGGGAACCAACCTCCCAGCCTTGTGATCCCGCATGCCCGCCTGTGCCTTCCCCATCACCGCCCTGCCGGGGGCCGGCGCATGCTGATGCTCGGCCGCCTGACCGAGATCGCTTTCATCGTGCTGCCGATCGCCGGGCTAATCAGCGTCGGCTATCTCGCCGGCTGGACCAAGCATCTCGGCGACCGGGCCGCCGACGGCCTGTCGGAATATGTGTTCGGCATCGCCGTGCCGGTCTTGATCTTCAAGACGCTGTCGGAAGCGAAGATGCCGGAAGGCGGCCAGCCCTGGGGCTACTGGATCGCCTATTTCACCGGCGCTTTCATCGTCTTCGGCATCGGCTTCCTGATCGCCAGGCGGGTGTTCGGCCGGGCCCATGTCGAGGCGGTGATGCAGGGCTTCGCCTCCGGCCAGTCCAACACCGTGTTTGTCGGCGTGCCGGTGATCCTAAACGCCTTCGGCGAAGAGGGCGCCGTGCCGCTCTTTCTGCTGATCGCCATCCATCTGCCGGTCATGACGACAGCCGCGACCTTGTTCGCGGAGGGCTCGGAGTCAGGCATTTCGCGCATGCCGGCGCGATCGGCCAGATCGCCGGCATCCAGGCGAGCGGCCCGGCCGGCGAGGTGGTGCGCATGCTGGCGGCCTCGTCGGTGCCCTGCGCGCTGATCTCGATGGGGCTGGCGCTGCGCCGCTACGGCTTCGCCGGCGACCTCAAGGCCTCCTTTGTCATCAGCATCCTGAAGCTGGTCGTCCACCCCCTGATCGTGCTCGGCCTGGCGCATGTGCTGCCGATGCCGCCGGTCTGGGCCGGCGTCGCCGTCGTCTTCGCCGCCATGCCCTGCGGGGTGAACGCCTACCTGCTCGCCAATCACTACAAGGCCGGCGTCGCCAGCACGGCGAGCGCCGTCTCGCTGTCGACGCTGCTCAGCCTGTTCACGGTGACGATATGGCTCTACGTGCTCGGCGTCGGCTGATCGGGCGTTAGAGCCCGACGAGGGCGCGGATCTCGGCCGGCGTCGCGCCGGCGTCGCGCAGGACGCGCAGCCCGGTGGAACCCTCCGACTTCGACAGCTTGCGCCCCTCGGCGTCGCGGATCAGGCCGTGATGGCGATAGGCGGGTTCCGGCAAGTCGAGCAGGGCCTGCAGCAGGCGGTGCACGCTGGTGGCGTGGAAGAGGTCTTCGCCGCGCACGACGTCGGTGATGCCCTGCAGCGCGTCGTCGACGACGACGGAGAGATGGTAGCTGGTGGGGATCTCCTTGCGCGCGATCACCACGTCGCCCCAGCGGCCGGGCTCCGCCGTCACCCTTCCCGTCTCGCCTTCCGGGCCGCGACCCTGTTCGGCGAAGGCGAGGGGGCCGGCCTTGGCCATGGCCGCGTCCATCTTCAGCCGCCAGGCATAGGGGGCGCCGGACGCGATCCGCGCCTCCGCCTCGCGCGCCGGCAGGTCCCGATCTCCGCCTGGATAGAGCGGCGCGCCGTCCGGATCGCGGGGCCAGTCCGGGCTCGCGGTCGCGGCACGGATCTCCGCCCGGCTCTGGAAGCTTGGATAGACCAGGTCCATGGCCTTCAGCCGGCCGAGCGCTTCCGCATAGGCGTCGAAATGTTCGGACTGTCGGCGCACCGGCCGTTCCCAGTCGAGCCCGAGCCAGGCGAGATCGTCGAGGATCGCGGCCTCGAACTCCGGCCGGCAGCGCGTCACGTCGATGTCCTCGATCCGGATCAGCAGCCGCCCGCCGGTCTCCCGCGCCAGGTCGCCGTTGAGCAATGCCGAATAGGCGTGGCCGAGATGCAGCTCGCCATTCGGGCTCGGGGCAAAGCGGAAGGTGCGGGACATGTCGGCGCGACGTCGTGCGGGATGGCGAAACGGGATGCGGACTTGCTAGCATGAGCCAGATTCGTTTGCCTGCCTGCAACAGGGATTTTCCATGCTCGATGGTCCGCGCCTCGCTCCGCTTTCCGGCGGCAAGCCCAAGAAACTCGTCGTCCTGCTGCATGGCGTCGGGGCCGACGGACACGATCTCATCGACATCGGCCGGCATTGGGCGCCGCTGTTTCCGGATGTCTATTTCGTCGCTCCCGATGCGCCCGATCCGTCCGATTGGGGCATGTGCCGGCAATGGTTCCGCCTCTCCGTGCGCGATGCGCATGAATACTGGCAGGGCGCTTCCACGGCCGCGCCGAAGCTCGACGAATTCCTCGACGCCGAACTGGCGCGGCACGGCCTGACCGATGCCGACCTGGCGCTGGTCGGCTTCAGCCAGGGCACGATGATGGCGCTGCAGGTCGGCCCGCGCCGGCCGAACGAGATGGCCGGCATCGTCGCCTATTCCGGGCGCATCGCCGGCGTCGAGCGGCTGAAGGCGGAGACGAAGAGCCGGCCGCCGATCCTGCTGGTGCATGGCGCGCTGGACGAGGTGATTCCCGTCGCCGCGCTCAAGGAGACGGAAAGGGCGCTTCTCGACGCCGGTTTCCCGGTCGCGGCGATCGAGCGGCCGGCCCTCGGACACAGCATCGACGAGGCCGGACTTGCCGCAGGGGCGGCCTTCCTGAAACGCATTTTTGCCACAGCCGAGGCCTGATCGACGCGCACGGAAACGTCAACGTTTCATTGGCTTCACAAGGATGACACAGAGCCTATAGACTATTTCGGCAATCTCGAGGTTTCGGCGAGTCTCAACAGAGGAAGCCTGTCTTGACGATAGCCGTGTCGCCCGGCGCCCATCCGGCCCTTGTGCTCAATGCCGATTACCGGCCGCTGAGCTACTACCCGCTCTCGCTCTGGTCGTGGCAGGACACGATCAAGGCGGTCTTCCTCGATCGCGTGAATATCGTCTCGGAATACGACATCGACATCCGCAGCCCGTCCTTCCGGATGCGGCTGCCCAGCGTCGTCTCGCTGAAGAGCTACATGACGCCGGCCCGCAACCCGGCCTTCACCCGCTTCAACGTCTTCCTGCGCGACCGCTTCCAGTGTCAGTATTGCAGCGCGCGCGAGGACCTGACCTTCGACCACGTCATCCCGCGCGCCCGCGGCGGCCAGACGACGTGGGAAAATGTCGTGGCCGCCTGCTCGCCCTGCAATCTGCGCAAGGGCAGCCTCACCTCGGCCGATGCCAGGATGTGGCCGCGGCAGAAGCCCTACCAGCCGAGCGTCTCCGACCTGCACAACAATGGTCGCCTGTTCCCGCCGAATTATCTGCACGACAGCTGGCTCGATTATCTCTACTGGGATACGGAACTGGACCCGTAGTCCGCCTTCCTCCCCAGCCTGCCGCCCGTCTTGCCGAACCTGATCCGCATCACCGACCCCGCCGATCCGCGCATCGCCGCCTATTGCCATGTGCGCGAGCGCGACCTCGTCGGCCGCGAGGACCACTTCATCGCCGAGGGCGAGGTGGTGCTGCGGACCCTGCTCGAATCGAAGCGGCACCAGCCCGTCTCCCTGCTCCTCGACGAGAAGCGCGTCGTCGGCCTCGGCGACATCACCGATCGCCTGGCTGATGACGTGCCGGTCTATGCCGCGAGCCAGACCGTGCTCGACGGCATTGTCGGCTTCCATATCCACCGCGGCATCCTGGCGCTCGGCCACCGCGCGCCGGCGCCCACGGCCGATGCGCTGCTTGCAGGTCTTTCCGGCCGGGCGCTGGTCGTGGTGCTGATGGGGATCGCCAACCACGACAATCTCGGCGGCATCTTCCGCAACGCCGCCGCCTTCGGCGCCGATGCCATCCTGCTCGATTCGCATTGCTGCGACCCGTTCTATCGGAAGGCGATCCGCGTCTCGGTCGGCAATACGTTGACGCTGCCGCACGCGAAGCTGGGGCCTTCGGAGGATGTCGTGGCGCTGCTGGAAGAGCACGGCTTCACGGCGGTGTCGCTGAGCCCGAATGGCGAATTCCGGCTGGCCGAGCTGAAGCGGCCGGCCCGCGTCGCGGTGCTGCTCGGCACCGAGGGGCCCGGTCTCGACGAGGCGGTGCTGGTCCGGACGCGCACGGTGCGGATCCCGATGGCGGCCGGCGTCGATTGACGCGCGGCATCGTCCTGCACCAGCTGACGCAGGCCGCCGCCGACGAAGAGTCGGCCTAGGCGGCCGGCCGCCGGCTCACGCCCGGCGCAGGCCGGCGCGGAGCAGGAGGGCGGCGATCACGGCCGAGACGACGGCGTTCCAGCCGGCGAAGGAGAGCCCGAGGACGCGCAGCGCGGCGTCGGTGCAACTCACCACTTTCGTCTTGTTCACCTGCGCCAGCAGGTCGCCGGCGTTGCTCGTCGTCGTCAGGCCGCCGCCGCAATCGGCCGGGCCGAGCCAGAATTTCCATTCGACGCCGGCATGATAGATGCCGAGGCCGAGGCCGACGAGGAAGATCACCCCGGCCAGAACGAGCAGCGCGCGCGCCAGCCCCGTCGACTTGCGGGCGGCGAGCAGCAGGATCGCGACCAGCAGCACGGGCAGGCCGAGATAATAGGGAATGCGTTGTTCGAGGCAGAGCTTGCAGGGGGAATAGCCGCCGAAGATCTGGAAGCCCCAGGCGCCCAGGATCGCCGCGAGGCCCAATCCGAAGCTGAGGACGGCAAGCGGCAGGCGGCGGGAGGTATGGTCGGCCATTCAAGTCTCGCTTTGATCGATGCGCTCTGCTTCTAGCTTGCCGCGCGCAAATCTGTCGACCGCGACGGCTTTCACATCCGCGTG
>JAFKJZ010000259.1 GCA_017305815.1 Hyphomicrobiales bacterium | reverse complement strand
GCGGCTGATGCTCCGCCGCCGCAACCGGACACCGACGGCGGCCCGCTGCTGCGGATCCGCGACCTCGCGGTCGAATACGCCGCTCGCGGCCGCCGCTTCGCCGCGTTGCGCGGCGCCAGCCTCGATGTCAGGCAGGGCGAGGTCGTCGCGCTGGTCGGCGAGTCCGGTTCCGGCAAGAGCACGATCGCCCTGGCGGCCATGGGCATGCTGCCGGAGGCAGCCCGTATTGTCGGCGGCTCGATCGAGCTCGCAGGGCGCGAACTCCTCGCGCTCGGCGAAAGGGAGCTCAACCGGATTCGCGGCCTCGAGGTCGGATGGATCCCGCAGGATCCGATGGTGGCGCTGAACCCGCTTCACCGGGTGGGACGGCAGGTGGCGGAGCCGCTTCGGATCCACAAGCTGGTTGCACCCGGAGCGCTCGACGAAGCCGTCGTCGCCCTGCTCCACAGGGTACGCATCGCGGACCCGGAGATCCGGGCGCATCAATTCCCGCACGAGCTATCCGGCGGCATGCGGCAACGCGTTCTGATCGCCGGGGCGATCGGCCCGCAACCCGGCCTGATCATCGCCGACGAGCCGACGACCGCTCTCGACGTGACCGTCCAGAAGACGATCCTCGACGACATCGGCGCCCTCGTCGCCTCGTCCGGCATGGCGATGTTGCTGATCACGCACGACCTCGCCATGGCAGCCGATCGGGCCGACCGCGTGATCGTGCTGAAGGAAGGACGCATCGTCGAGGAAGGCAACGCAGCCGATGTGCTGCGCGCGCCCAAGGCCGACTATACGAGGATGCTGATCGCCAGCGCTCCCAACGTCGCGGCGGGGCGCCGCAGATCTTCCGCCGCGCGGATCGACGGAGCAGCCGGGGATGCGTCCGCCGCGACGGCGACGGAGCCGATCCTGGCGCTCCGCAACGTCTCGCGCAGCTTCACGGTGGCGACGGGCCGCAGCGAAGGTCATGTCGTCCAGGCCGTCGCCGAGGTCAGCCTCCATATCGGACGCGGCGAGACGCTGGCGCTGGTTGGCGAATCCGGTTCCGGCAAGTCGACGGCGGCGCGGCTCGCGCTAGGCCTGACCCGGCCGGATAGCGGCAGCGTCCTCTTCGAAGGCAATGATATCGGCAGCTTCGATCGCAAGGGGCTGCGCGGCATGCGGCGCCTGGTGCAGCCGATCTACCAGAATCCATACGCCTCGCTCTCCCCGCGCCTGACGGTGGCGGAGATCGTCGAGGAGCCCTTGCAGGGCTTCCGGCTCGGCGATCGGGCGTGGCGACGGCGCCGCGTCTGGGAACTGGTCGATCAGGTCGGCCTCGCATCCCCGTTGCTGCATCGTTACCCGGCTGAGTTGTCGGGCGGCCAGCGCCAGCGCGTGGCGATCGCGCGAGCGCTCGCGCCGGCACCGGCGCTGCTGGTATGCGACGAGCCCGTCTCCGCGCTCGATGTCTCGATCCAGGCGCAGATCCTCGAACTCCTCGAAAGGCTGCAGGCTACGCACGGCCTCAGCTACCTGTTCATCTCGCACGACCTCGCCGTGGTACGGCAGATCGCCGATCGCGTCGCCGTCATGAAGGACGGCCGGATCGTCGAGGTGGGGCCGGCCGATGCCGTCTTCGAAGCGCCGGAGCACGACTACACGCGGCTCCTGCTCGCTTCCATTCCCGGAAATCTCTCAAGGAACGCCTCATGACAGCCGAACTCTCGTCCGCGGTCATCGATCCACCGTCGGTCGTTGGCGAACCCGTTGCCGCGGAGTTCGAGCCGGGGGCAACCGCGGCTGCCGTCCGGGAGACGGCACGGCGCGATCCGGCGGCGGCGCTCACGCTCCTGAACCGAACGACGCTCCGATACGCGCTCAAGCTTCTCGATGCGACGCCACCGGAGGGTTCTCTCGCAGGCTGGTCGCGGCCGAACCCGTCTGGCGACCCCGCCCAGGACGAGCGGACCCTGGCCGTCGAGCCATCTGGCAAGGACCTCTCCGGCCGCCAGCCCGTCGCTGCAATCGGATCGGCCGAGGGCGCGATCCTGCTGATTGCCCCGGACAAGGGCGGCGATGGCTACCTGCTTCGGCTAGACGCCAGTCCGCATCTCCGCGTCGACGAAGCCATCTTCGACCGGCCTGGCTTCCGTCAGCGCTGGATCGAGCTCGCCGAGCCACAGTTCTTCGCGCCGATCTCGATATTCCCTGCCGCGACGCTGCAACCGGCCTTGCGGAGGATCGTGCTGGCCGAAGAGTTGCTTCATGCGGCGCTCGACCTTGGCATTCTCGAAGGCTTCTGGGACGCCGCGCGCGCGCATATCACCACCCGCACCCGTCCCTGGCAGGGTCAGTCGCTCGCCAAGGCCACCGACGACCCGCACCTGCTGCGCCGCTACGGCGAATACACCGCGACGGTCCACGCGGCACAGGGCCTGTTCAAGGAGGCCGTCGACGCCGTAACGAGCATCCCGGCGCTGCCCGGCACGATCGACGCCGTCAGCGCCGCGCGGGCCTACCTGCTTCTCGCCGGTCGGACCCTGATCAGCGGAACGATCGAGCTTCTCGGCGCCGGCGCCACGAGCGGCCGCTACGGCTTCGACCTGTATTGGCGCGACTTTACCGCCCACGCGGTCGCCCACCCGCCGCACTGGCCCCTTGAAAGCATCGGCCGGCGCCTCGCCCATCCCAGCCTCGAGGAGCCTTTCGCATGAGCGCGCGGTCCATTCACCTAAACGTCAACGTGCTGAGTTCCGGCTCGCATGGCGCCAGCTGGCGCGCGGCCGATGGCAATCCGCTCGGCTATGTCCAGATCGAGCATTACCAGGAGATCGCGCGCATCGCCGAGCGCGGCCGGCTCGACGCGGTCTTCCTGGCGGACGCCCTCGCCATCGCCTTCGATCCGCGCACGAATCCGAGCTGGGCGCTGGACCCGGCGGTGATCGTGGCCGGCATGGCGGCGGTGACAAGCCGGATCGGCTTCATCGCCAGCGCCTCGACCACCTATTCGCACCCCTACAACATCGCCCGCACCTTCGCGTCGCTGGACCACGCCAGCCATGGCCGGGTCGGCTGGAACGTCGTCACCACCTATGACGAACGGGCCGCTCCCAATTTCGGCGACAAGAACCTGCCCGTGCACGCGGATCGCTACGGACGGGCGGTCGAATTCGTCGATGTCGTGCAATCGCTGTGGGACAGCTGGGAGGACGACGCGCTGGTACTCGACCGCGAAGCCGGCCGCTTCGCCGACGCCGCCAAGATCCACGCGATCAACCACCAGGGTCCGCACTTCTCCGTCGCCGGTCCCTTGCAGATCCCCCGCTCGCCGCAGGGACGACCACTGCTGGTTCAGGCCGGCAGCTCGGAGCAGGGGCGCGATCTCGCCGCCCGCTATGCGGAAGCGATCTTCTCCGTGCAGCAGGATCTCGGCGAGGCGAAGGCCTACTATGCCGACGTCAAGGGCCGCGCCGCCCGCTACGGACGCGATCCCGACAAGATCGCCATCCTTCCGGGCCTGTTCGTCATCGTCGGCTCGACCGAGGAAGAGGCCCACAGCCGACGCAAGCAGCTCGACGAGATCGCGGGCGAGGCGACAGTCCTGAGACGCTTCGCCGGCCAGCTCGGGCTCGATCCCGCGCAACTGGACCTCGACAGGCCGGTGCCGGAGCACCTGCTGGAAAAGATCAACGACTACATGGGGACACGCGGCTTCGTCGAGGCGACGCTGTCGCTTGCCCGCAACCGTTCGCTGACGGTGCGCGACATCATCGCTCGCGGCGGCGGGGCCCATCGCCTGGTCGTCGGCGGGCCCGAGCAGATCGCCGACACCATCGAACACTGGGTGCAGGAGCGCGCAGCCGACGGCTTCAACATCATGTGCGATGTCTTCCCGTCCGGCCTGGCCGCCTTCGTCGAGCATGTGGTGCCGGAACTTCAGAAGCGCGGGCTGTTCCGGCGCGAGTATGAGGGAACCACGCTGCGCGATCACTACGGGCTACCGCGTCCGCCAAGCCGCTTCGCGCAACAGAAGGCGCCATCCGAATCCGAAGCCAAGCAGCATTGGGAGGTCGCACTGTGACCGCGCCGACGCCAACCGCGATTGCCCCGGCCCGCATTCTGACCACCGCCGCCGAGGCGATCACCGCTGCCCGCGAGCTCGCGCGGCTCTGGTCCCAGACTGCCGCAAGCGTCGATGCCGAGCGTCGGATTCCGCGCGCCGAGCTCGCGGCGCTGTCGCGCTCCGGGCTGCTCGCAGTCACGGTGCCGCGCGAATTCGGCGGACCTGGCCTCACGACGGAGACGCTGATCGAGATCTTCCTGATCCTCGCCGCGACCGACACGTCGCTGGCGCAGGTGCCGCAGAACCATTTCGACTTCGTCGACACGCTGCTGGTCGCCGCGCCGGAGACGCGCGCCCTCCTCTACGGCGAGGTGCTGCGCGGCGCCCGCTTCGGCAATGCCATCGCCGAGCCCGGCCGCCCGTCGCGCCGCGAAATCGCCACGACCATCGTCGAGGACGGCGAAGGGTATCGGCTGAACGGCAGGAAGTTCTTCTCGACCGGTGCCTTGACGGCGCAATGGGTGCCCGTCTTCGGCAAGCATGCGGACGGCCGCATCCTGACCGCCTACGTGCGCCGCGATACGCCGGGACTCGACGTCCGGGCCGACTGGGATGCCTTCGGCCAGCGGGGCACCTTCAGCGGCACGACCATCCTCGACAATGTCTGGGTGCCATCCTCGCAGGTTGTGGACCGGTCGGTGGGCGATCGTGCCCTGCTCGTCGCGCAGTTCGCCGGCAACCAGCTCATCCACGCAGCGATCGAGGCAGGCGCCGCGGCAGGCGCGATCGAAACAGCCGCCCGCATCCTGTCGCGCGCCGCAACCCGCCGGGAAAGCGATCTCGCCCGCCTCGGCGAATTTTCCGTGCGGACCCGCGCGGCGCGGACGTTGACGCTCCGGGCCGCGCGCCTGGTGGACGGCGTGCTTTCCAGCCCGCAGGCGACGGTCGAAGCGGCCGTCGAAGCCTTCATCGCGACCGACGAGGCCAAGAGCATCGCCTATGAACTCTCCCCTGCCCTCACCGCGGAAATCGCGCATTTCAGGGCCCGGGCCGGCGATCCCGAACGACGCAGGCTCG
>JAFKJZ010000258.1 GCA_017305815.1 Hyphomicrobiales bacterium | reverse complement strand
TCTCGAGACCGAACTGCGCGGCGCGCTCTCGCGCCAGGAATTCGTGCTGTTCTACCAGCCGCAGGTCGATCTCCGCAGCCAGAAGATCGTGGGCGCCGAGGCGCTGCTGCGCTGGCAGCATCCGCAACGCGGCCTGCTGGCGCCCGGCTCCTTCCTCGGCCTCGCCGAAGAGACCGGCCTGATCCTGCCGATCAACGAATGGGTGCTGAACGAAGCCTGCCGTCAGGGCGCGGCGTGGGAGGCGATCGGCTTGGGCGACCTGCGCATCGCCGTCAACATGTCGCCGATCCAGTTCCGCCGCCAGGGTGTCGAGGGCCTTGTGAAGGACGCGCTGCGGGCAAGCGGCATGCGGCCCACATCGCTGGAACTGGAACTCACCGAGGGCATCCTGCTCGGCCATGACGAGCAGATCGTCAAGCAGATGCACGTCCTGCGATCGCTCGGCGTCACCCTGTCGGTGGACGATTTCGGCACCGGCTATTCGTCGCTAAGCTACCTGCGCAGCTTCCCGCTGCACCGGCTGAAGATCGACCGGTCCTTCGTCCAGGATCTCGGCAGCGATCCGAGCGCGCTCGCGATCGTGCGAACCATCATCGACCTTGGCCACATCCTGAACCTGCAGGTCCTCGCCGAAGGCGTCGAAACGGAGGCCCAGCTCTCGCTCCTGCGTCTGGAGGGATGCGACGAGGTGCAGGGCTACCATTTCAGCGGACCGCTCCCGCCCGATGCCTTCGTCGCCTGGGTGGCGCGACATGGCCGGGCAAGCTCCGGCCCCTCGTTTGGGGCGACGGAGACCGAGCATGCGCGCGCCGACTAGGTTCCTCCAGGCGCTGGCCGCGCCCTTCCGCAGCGTGATGGCGCGGCTGCGGGAGCGCCCCGACAGCGAACACGAGATGAGCTTTAACCGGCTCGTCTTCGCCATCATCATCGTCATCGTGCTGCTGGTGAACCGCGGCAGCGGCGACATGGGCTATGCGCTGGACGTGATGGCGCTCTACATCCCGCTCGCTCTGGCGGTGCTCGCCCACATCCTGATCTATCCGGGCGTCTCGCGCGGGCGCCGCTTCTTCGCGCTGGTGATGGATTGCGGCTTCCTCTCCTGGCAGCTCCATCTCGGCGGCGAGGTCGCCGCCCTGTTCTTCCCAATCTATCTCTGGGTGATCTTCGGCAACGGCTTCCGCTTCGGCCTCACATCGCTCGCCATCGCCATTCCGGTCGCCACCATCTGTTTTGGCATCGTGGTGATGACGACGCCGTTCTGGTTCCAGCGCTGGCACCTGTCGGTCGGCCTGCTTGGCGGGCTCGTCATCCTGCCCGCCTATGCCGGCACATTGATCCGCAAGCTGTCGCTGGCGACGCAGGCCGCCGAGGAGGCGAGCCAGGCCAAGAGCCTCTTCCTCGCCAGCGTCAGCCACGAATTGCGCACTCCGCTCACCGCCATCGTCGGCATGACGGGCCTGCTGCGCGCCAGCCCGCTCGTCGCCGAGCAGCGCGACATGGTCGAGACGGTCGAGGTCGCCTCCCGCTCGCTGCAATCGCTGATCAACAGCCTGCTCGATCTCTCGCGCATCGAGGCGGGCCGGATGCCGGTTTCGAACGGAGAGATCGACCTGATCGCCCTGCTGGTCGATTCACGCCGGCTCGTCGAGAGCCAGGTGCGCGAGCGCGGCCTGAGCTTCGATATCCACGTCACGCCGCGCACCCCGCTGCGGCTCTATGGCAGCCGGCAGCACCTGCACGAGATCCTGGTCAATCTCGTCGGCAACGCCGTGAAATTCACCCGCGACGGCGGCGTGACCATCGCGGTCGACGGCCAGCCGGAGGAAGACGGCCGGCTCCGGCTGACGATGGAAATCACCGATACCGGCATCGGCATCGCCCCGAAGGACCAGGAGCGGATCTTCGAGGATTTCACGCAGGCCAATGCCAGCATCATGAACCGCTTCGGCGGAACCGGGCTCGGCCTCGCCATCGCCCGGCGGCTGGTCGGCCTGCTCGGCGGCTCCATCTCTGTCGAGAGCGCGCTCGGCGAAGGCAGTACGTTCCGCTTCGACATCGTCACCTCGACGCTGCCGGACGAGGGACTGGCGGTCGACGAACCCTGGCGCGAGCGCGGCGTCGTCCTTGTCTGCCGCGATGCCGCGCCGCTGGAGGATCTGGTCGGCGCGCTTTCGTCGCTCGGGGTGAAGCCGATGATGGCCGACCCGCTGCTCGGCCCGGCGCGCATGTTCCCGCCCGAGGCCGCCAATGCGATCCGCCTGCTCTTCGAGCCGAACGGCCGCAACCTGCCCCTACCCTTCGCGGTCGCGACCGGCGCGCCGACCAAGGGCGTCCTGATCCAGCCGGAGGCCGCACCCACGCTGCCCGGCCTCGCCACGCGGCAACGCTGCACCAGCCTCCTCTCCGACCACCCGACGACGGCCGAGCTCCGGCGCGCGCTGACGATCGCCTGCCGGCTGAACACGCCGGCGCCGATGGCCGCCCCGCAGCATGCCGCCGCGCCACGACCCATCCGCCCCATCCGGCCACGCCGCGTGATGCTCGCCGACGACAACCGCATCAACCAGCGGGTCTTCTCGCGCATCCTCGAAGGGGCCGGCCATTCCGTCCTGCTGGCGGAGACCGGCGACCAGGCGCTCGACCTGCTGGAGGAAAAGGCCGACCAGATCGACATCGTGCTGATGGACTTCAACATGCCCGACACGGACGGGCTGGAGGCGACCAAGCTCTACCGCGTGATGGCGACCGGCAGCCGCAGATTGCCGATCGTTGGCCTGACCGCCGATGCGACCGCGCTCAACGACAGCCGCTGGCGCGACGCGGGCATGGATGACTGCCTGATCAAGCCGGTCGAACCGGCTGCGCTGCTCGCGGCGATCGAGCGGATCACCGGCGACGGCTCCGATCCCTCGGCGCGGCCCGAGACACGCCTGACCCTGGTGCGCTCCAACATCCTGCCGACGCTGGACGAGAAGGCGGTCGAGCGGCTGCAACGGCTCGGCAACGCCGAGTTCGTCAGCGAGCTCATGGAGGATTACCTCGCCGACGCCGAGATCATGCTGGACAGGCTGGCGAAGAGCGCGACGCGGGGCGACCTGGAAGCATTCCGCAGCGACGACCACGCGCTGCAGAGCAGTTCCGCAAACATGGGCGCTCTCGCCCTCGGCAGCATCTGCAGGCCCTGGCGGGACCTGCGCGGCGAGGCACTGCGGGCGAGTGCGACCGAGTTCACCCGGCAGGCAAGGGCCGAGCTACGGCGGACCCAGAAAGCCATGCGCCTCTATTCGGGGCGCGAAGCCGGACTGGGCTGAATTTCCGGCGGCTGGCGATGCGCCCGCGGGCGCATCGCCAATCGACCTCACTCGGCAGCCACGAGAACGGAAACGTCCGATTGCAGGCTGGCGAGGCGCCGGTTCTGGGCCGAGCAGAGACGATCCATCTTGCGCAGGTCGGCTTCCGTCAGGTTGAGCGCCGCTTCCGCCCAGATGTCGACGACGTCGATCAGTTCCGAGAGCGTCACCGGATTGACCCGACGCCGGGCCCGGTACATGGCGTGATGCGCGTTGTGCTTGCGGTTGTGGCGGGCGATGTAGTCGAGCACGGCCGCCTGGCCCTGGCCGTCCTCGGCGAGGACATCCACCACGCCCATCTCGTAAAGCTCTTCGGCCGTATGGATGCGGCCCGAGAGGATCAGCGCCTCGGCCTTGTCGCGCGACATGCGGCGGGACAGGAAGCTGTAGGCACCCATGCCGGGGAACATGTTGAAGAGGATTTCCGGCAGGCCCATCTTGGCGCTCCGCTCGGCCACGATCAGGTCGAAGGACAGGGCGTGCTCGAAGCCGCCGCCGAGCGCGTCGCCCTGCACCAGCGCCATGGTGACGACCGGCGCATCGAATGCCACGGCATTGCGGTGGATGGCCTCGACGGCGACATGGCCGTAGTGGCGCATCGCATCGAGGTCCCGGCTGCGGATCCGCTGCGCGAAATGGCCGAGATCGCCGCCGAGATTGTAGATGCCCGGCACCGCCGAGGCCATGACGAACCAGGAGAACGGCGCGTCGGCCTGGGTCGGCAGCTTCGAGAAGGTCTGGGTGATCGCCGTCTGCATCCGGCTGATGTCGTGCATCAGTTCATGGGTGTAGGAGGGCTTGTCGACCGGGTCCATGTAGCACCAGCAGGTCGAATTGGTTGTGTCGATATCGATATGAAGATTGTCGTAGCCGATATCGCGGATCGCCCGCACGGCCTCGGGCGCGGGCGGGTTTCCGGCGCCGACCGACATGGCGTTAAAAGCAATCGGTGCACTATTCATTTGAAGGGCAGTCATCTTTTGTCTCCATTTTTGAACTAATCAGCAAGAACGCCACGCGTGAGAGTGCCGCTAGGACACCCTCCAATACATTAGGCCCACGACACGCGACGAGAATGAGAAAGTAGCGGCCCGCTGGGCTGATCAAGACCGCATCTGCGTTCAAGGTGAATCACGGGGTACGCAGAACAAAAGTCCATCAAGGCTTCGAGCCGTCGCGGCCCTGAGGTCGCGGCGAAATGCCCGTCGACCGGCTGACATGCTCCGCCGGTCCGCCCCTTGCCGCCTAGCGCTACATGGCAACGGCGGGGCTCCACAACCGAGCCTATGCAATTTCTGGACAATCGGCAGCCGACGTTTCACTCTCGGCCGGATCGAAGACCCGTCTGGCAGCCAAAGATTCGTGATGCCGCTCGAAGCGCCCCCCAACGATCGCCCCGAGACTTTCGGCGATCCAAGCCTTCCACGCCTGCGGCAGGCCATCGACGAGATGCCGGAAGCGCTCTCGCGGATCGGCAAGTACATCCTCGACAATCCGGAGCGCGTCGTCCGTTCGTCGCTGGCGGAACTCGCCGTGCTGGCGCAGAGCGGCGAGGCCAGCGTCGTCCGTTTCTGCAAGCATCTCGGCTATGCCGGATACCGCGATCTCAAGATCGCCCTGACGGCTGAGCTTGCGAGCCAGCGGACCGTCCGCCTGATGCGGGTATCCCATGTCGGCGGCCTGACGCCGCTGGCGGCCCGGCTCGCGGAAGCGATCAGCAGCACCGCGCAGAACCTCGATCCCGACCTGCTGCTCCGCCTGGCGGTGCAATTGA